>JAPPPC010000349.1:5033-5733 GCA_028817685.1 Rhodospirillaceae bacterium | reverse complement strand
CACTCCACCACCGACGCCATCACGCGACCCACGCCGATCCCGTAGGACCCCATCTGAACGGGCACCTCATCGCCATCCGGTGTCGACACGAAGGCGCCCAGCGGTTTGGAATACTTGTCGCCGAAGAAGAAAATATGCCCGACCTCGATGCCGCGAGCAGCCACGCGCCGATCCTCCGGCACCTCGCTCTCGAAGCGCGCCGCATCGTGCATATCGTCCGTCGCGGCGTAGAGGCTGGTCCATTCATCGACCAACGGCTGCAGATCGGAATTGTAGTCGATATCCCGTTGTAACACGTCTCGTTCAAGGAAATCGCGGTGGCAGAACACCTCACTCTCACCCGTGTCGGCCAGAATGATGAATTCGTGGCTCATATCACCGCCGATCGGTCCGGTCTCCGCCTTCATCGGAATCGCCTGCAGATCCATACGTGCGTAAGTACGCAGGTAGGAGATAAACATCTTGTTGTAGGCGACCCTGCCCGCCTCGGGATCAAGGTCGAAGGAATAGCCGTCCTTCATCAGAAACTCACGGCCGCGCATCACGCCAAAGCGGGGCCGCACTTCGTCACGGAACTTCCATTGAATGTGGTACATATTCCGCGGCAGGTGACGGTAACTCTTCACATGAGCGCCGAAAATCTCGGTGATCACTTCCTCGTTCGTGGGGCCGTATAGCATTTCACGATCATGACGGTCGG
>JAPPPC010000349.1:0-5023 GCA_028817685.1 Rhodospirillaceae bacterium | reverse complement strand
TAATCCTCGTATCGACAGCTCTGGCGCCACAGATCGGCCGATTGGATCGTCGGCATCAGCACTTCCTGCGCGCCCGTCGCATTCTGCTCCTCGCGCACGATTTGTTCGATGTTTTTCAGCACCCGAAATCCCAACGGCAGCCAGGAATAGATCCCGGCGCTCGACTGGCGGATCATGCCGGCGCGCAACATGTAGCGGTGCGAAACGATCTGCGCTTCGCTGGGCGTTTCTTTCAGGGTCGGGAGAAAGTATTGAGAGAGGCGCATCGCGGCTGCTCGCTTGGGAAATTCACGGGTTCGCCGCGAATGTAGGGATTGCCCGGAAGCTTGTCCACGCTACTTCGCGTCGCGGAGTCGGTCCTTGCATTTCTTGGAAATGCGCCGTGTTTCCGCGCGCGTCAGCGGTTTGCCGTTGAAGGTTGCGCGGCGGGTCTTCATATCGAAGCTGACCTTGCCGACCTCCAGTGACGTTTCGCCGAACCGGGCGGCACCGCCTTTCAGCGGATTCAACGCGACGGAGAACTCAATCACCTTGGGAACAATGTCGCGCAAATCAGGCGACGCGTCGACATCCGCCGGTACAACTTTCTTGCCGCGCACATCGACACCGGGCTGATAGGCCACATCGGCTGAGGGGTGATGTTCGACAATCCTGATGCAATCCGAAGTCGTCACGCGGATCGCCGTATCCTCGGCTGCCTGCGCGCCGGCGGTGGCCAACGACATCAATATGGGAAGTGCAATGCGTATCATGACTGATCCTCGAAATGACGAAGTCATGGAAACGGTCTTACAAAAATCGGGCCAAATTGCGGTTGGCTAAACGCTATCCCGGATACTGATCCAACCGAGATCGACAGCGACCCAGGCAAGCGCCGTGATCACGATGGCGATCCCCGTTGTGACGGCAACCTTCAGCCAGAGCCGAGGGTTTTCCGGTGCGCCCGCTTCATGGCCCGGTTCGGGGTCATCCTGGCGCCGGACACCCCAGGGCAACACCATAAAGAACACCATCCACCAGGAGATGATGCACGTGATTCCGGTGCCGACCCAACACATGCGCCGCTAGACCTGCTCTAACTCGACAAGCGTGCCGGCGAAATCTTTCGGGTGCAGGAACAGAACCGGCTTGTCATGCGCGCCATTCTTCGGCTCGCCATCGCCCAGCACCCGCGCGCCCTGCGCAACCAAACGGTCGCGGGCCGCCAGGATATCCGAAACTTCATAGCAGACATGATGCATGCCGCCGGACGGGTTCTTGTCGAGGAAGGATTGGATCGGCGACCCCTCACCTAGCGGGTGCAGCAATTCGATCTTGCTGTTGTCCAGTTCAACAAAGACGACCGTGACGCCATGCGCCGGCAGATCTTCCGGCTCGGTCACGGTGGCGCCCAGCGCATCGCGATACATCGCGCGCGCGGCCGCCAGGTCCGGAACGGCTATCGCCACATGGTTCAAACGACCGATCATCGCCTCGTCTCCAGAATTCCAAGCCCACTCTTATAAGCGGACAAGATGTACATCAACCGTCGGCCGCTTGCCACAGAGCGCGCGCAGCCGGCGCCGGACGGCGAGGCGCACGGCCTCATGCACGTGATCGTCCTTCAACCGGGATTTGCGTGGCAGATCGTCGACCGCATCCGCGGCTGAATCGATCAATGAGTCGGCGATCTCGTAATCTTCTTCCAAGTCGAAGACGCCATGCGTGGAGACCTGTGGATCAGCCTGCAATTCACCCGTCTCGTCGATCACGACGGTGACTACAGCAGCGCCGCTGTGCAGCATCTTGCGGCGTTCGCGTAGTGCACCGCTGCCCATCGATATCAGGCGGTTACCGTCCAACGCCAACCGGCCGCTGAACACCTCGTCCACGACCTCTGCCTGCCCGGGCGCAAGTTTGAGCAGCGTGCCGTTCGGCGCCAGATGTGCCTCCGGCACCTGACATTCCTGCGCCAATTGCGCATGCGCCTGCATGTGCCGCATCTCACCATGCACGGGCACGGCGATTTTCGGCCGGATCCATTGATACATCTGCGCCAGCTCATCGCGTGCCGGATGGCCGGAGACGTGGATATGCTTCTCGTCATGGGTGGTCAGCAGCTCCACGCCCCGTTCCGTCAACCGGTTCTGCAAGCGGCCGATGGACTTCTCGTTGCCCGGGATGACGCGGCTGGAAAAAATCACCGCATCGCCGCGATCGAGGGCCACATCGGGATGGTCGTCGCGGGCGATCCGGGCCAGCGCGGAGCGCGGTTCCCCCTGGCTGCCGGTACATATCAGCAGGACCTTGTCACGCGGCAACAGCGCCGCCTCCTTCGGTGACAGGAAGCGCGGAATATCGGTCAGATAACCGTTCTCTTGCGACGCCTCGTAGAACCGCCACAGGGACCGGCCGACCAGACCGACGCTGCGATCATGTGCTGCCGCGGCGTGCGCTATCGAATCGAGCCGGGCCACGTTCGATGCGAAACAGGCGACGACGACGCGATTCTCGAAGCGGCCGATCATATCCGTCAGCGTGTCACGCACCTCCCCTTCCGACCCGGAACTGCCCTGCACCAACACGTTGGTCGAGTCACAGACCATCGCCAGGATGCCTTCCTCGCCCGCGCGGATCAGTGCCGCCTCGTCCGTGCTGGGCCCGACCCTCGGGTCGGGGTCGAGCTTCCAGTCGCCGGGATGCATTACCGACCCGGCACCGGTGCGGATGACGCAGGCGTTGGGCTCCGGGATCGAATGGGTCAGCGTGATCAGCTCGATATTGAACGGTCCAACGTCAAACCGGCCGGACAGTGGAATTTCCGTGATCGGCGCCTTGTCCTTGAGCCCCGCTTTGGCAAGCTTGCGCCGCAGAATACTGGCGGTAAACGGCGTCGCATAAAGCGGACAACGCAGACGCGGCCACAGATGGGGCACAGCACCGATATGATCTTCATGCGCGTGGGTCAAAACCAGACCGGCCAGCGTGTCGGCGCGTTCCTCGATGAAGGTCGGGTCGGGCATGATCACATCAATGCCGGGCGTCTCCTCATCGCCGAATGTGATACCCAAATCAACCATCAGCCACGCCCCCGCATGGCCGTAGAGGTTGAGATTCATGCCGATCTCGCCAGCGCCGCCGAGCGACAGGAACAGCAGTTCATCGTTGCCGGGTTCGCCGGCTTCCGCGTAACTGCTCATGCACCGCTGTTCCGATTGTAGACTTCGAGCAGGCCCCGGATTGTCAACTCGCGGTCGGTCTGGTCTATGGAGTCGGTCGATTCCGCGAAAAGCGCTGCCAAGCCGCCGGTTGCGACAACTTTCATCGACGCGCCGTACTCCTGCTTTATTCGCGCGATCATCCCTTCGATCATCGCGATATAGCCCCAGAAGATGCCTGATTTCATCGCCGGGATCGTCGACTTTCCGATCACTTCGGGTGTCGATTCGACCCGCACGCGGGGCAGTTGCGCGGACGCCATATGCAGCGCTTCGGCGGACAAGTTGATTCCGGGTGCGATAACGCCACCGAAATAGTTGCCGTCCTTATCCACGACGTCGAAGGTCGTGGCCGTACCGAAATCGATCACGATCGACGGTCCCCCATATCTGTTATAGGCGGAGACCGCCGTCACGAGCCGGTCCGCGCCGACATGGTCCGGCCGGTCGACAAGGACATCGATACCCAGATCGACGTTTTCTTCGCCGATCACCAGCGGTGGGCCGCCATAGTACCGCTCACACAGGGAGGTGAGGTTGAACAGGCCTTGCGGAACGACCGAGGCGATGATGCATCCGGAGATCGAATCCTGCGGAATTTCGCGCAATTGCATCAGCTGGCTGAGCCACACCGCATATTCGTCGGCGGTGCGGTTGGGATCGTTGGCGCAGCGGAAGACACCCTTTAGGTCGTCCCCATCATAGACGGCAAACACAACATTGGTGTTCCCGGCATCGATCGCGAGCAGCATGTCAGGCGCTCCCTAAGAAAACGTCGCCTGCGGTAATACGCTTTCGGACGCCGTCGGGCAATTCCAGGAGCAACGCGCCGTCCGCGTCCATGTCGTGAAACCGGCCGGAGAGTTCGCGGTCCGGCAGCCGGACGGTGATCAGTCCACCCAACCCCGCGGCCCGGGCAATCCACGCGCGCCGCACCGGTTCGATGCCGCTTTCGCGCCAGATGTCGCGCCACGCGAACAGACGCGTCAGATAGTGTTCGAGCATCGCTTCCAACATCACGGCACCGTCGCACAGCGCGTTCACATTTGTCGCGGGATAGGCGGTCGTATCCGGATGGGAAGCGACATTCACGCCGCACCCGATAACGATCCAGCTTACCGCGTCGCCATTGCCCTGCGACTCCAAAAGGATTCCGGCGATCTTTTTGCCGTCCACAAGAACATCATTGGGCCATTTACAGGCGGCCGCGACGCCGTCGGGCAGGACAGCCTCCAATGCTTCCGCAAGGGCCACGGCGGCAACGAGCGAAAGCTGGGCCGCCTCCCCCGCCGGCCGCTCCGGCCGCAGAATAGTCGAGGTGTAGAGATTTCCAATCGGTGAGGACCAATCGCGGCCGCGCCGACCCCGGCCTGCTTTCTGTTCGCGCGCCCAGATCACCGTGCCGTCCGTTGCGCCCGCCTCTGCCCGTGCGCGAGCCTCGTCGTTCGTCGAGCCGACCGATTGAAACTCGATCAGCGTGCAACCATCAGGCAGAGAAGGCATATGCGCGGTTTCGGATCAGCCCGGTGTGGCGAACAGGGCAGCCGCGGCCACGCTGGCACTTTCGAGCAGCGGAGACGGCCAAATGAAGAACAGGATCGTGACGATACCCGTTGCCGCCATGATCACGCGCAGCGGCCGGTCGATCGGCTTGTCGAACATCTCCATCAAATCGTCGAAGAACACGATCTTGACGATCCGCAGATAATAGTAAGCGCCGACGACGCTGGACACGACGCCGATCACGGCCAGCGTGTAGAGCTCGGCCTCGATCGCCGACATGAAGATGAAGAACTTGCCGAAGAAACCCGCCATCGGCGGTATGC
>JAPPPC010000051.1 GCA_028817685.1 Rhodospirillaceae bacterium | reverse complement strand
GTGTTCACCTGGCTGGTCACGCGCATGAACGCCCTGGGTACGGCCTGGGTCTTCCTGCTGATGGTGATGATCAACGCCGACGCCTTCGGGCGCACCCTGTTCGCCGCACCCATCGACGGTGTCATCGAGATGGTCGAGCTGTCCCTGGTCGGGATCGTCTTCATGCAGCTCGGTGATGCCATCCGGCGCGGGCGACTGACCCGTTCGGACGGGTTCTTCAATATCGTCATGACCCGGCGTCCGCGGATCGGCCGCTATATTGGCGCGGCGTTCGACCTGCTGGGCGCGATCCTTCTCGCCATCAGCGCCTCTGGCAGCGTGCCTCTGCTGCTCGATTCGATCGAGCACGACTACTATGTCGGCAATGAGGGCGTGTTCACCTTCCCGGTCTGGCCGATCAAGACGGTGATCCTGGTCGGCTGTATCGTCGCGGCGCTGCAGTTTCTGGTTTTCGTGTGGCGTTATCTGCGGGGCGAAGATGCGCGCCCTTCCGCGCACGGGTAGGCGGCAAGGGGCGGCGTCGAAGTCGGTATCCTGTCGATCATCGTGATCGTCGCGCTGATCTATGCGGGCGTGTACATCCCCGTGGCGCTTGGTCTGGTGTCCTTCGTCGGCGTCTGGCTCATCCGTGAAGATATCGATATGCCGATCAGCCTGCTCGCCCAGGCGACCGCGGATGCGGTCTCGGATCAAGTGTTTGCGACCATACCGCTCTTCGCCCTGATGGGGCTGGTGGTGAGCGAGGCCGGCCTCGGCAAGGATGTCTACCAGGTGGCGAATGTGATCTTTCGCCGGGTGCGCGGCGGTCTCGGCATCGCAACCGTCGCGGCGAACGCGGTTTTCGCCGCCATCACCGGGTCGTCGATCGCCTCGGCATCCGTCTTCACCCGCATCTCCGTGCCGGAAATGCGCCGTTACGACTACACCAAGCGGTTCGCCGTCGGCGTCGTCGCGGGCAGCTCCGTCCTGGGCATGCTGATCCCGCCGAGCGCGATGCTGATCGTCTACGCGATCGTCACCGAGCAGTCGGTGGGGCATATGTTCCTGGCCGGGATCATCCCCGGCCTGATTCTGTCCGTCGCCTATATCGTGTTGATCGTCGTGCTGGCGCGGATGACGCCGGGCTTCGTGGGCGGCAGTACCGGCGCGCCGGCGGCCGAGCCGGACGAGCCGGTCGAAGGTCCGCTCCTGATCTGGGTCGCCCTCAAACTGCTGCCGGTCGTGGCCCTCGTGGTCGTCGTGCTGGGCGGCATCTATGGCGGCGTGGTGACCGCCGTGGAAGCGGGCGCGGCCGGATCCGCCGTCGCCATCCTCATCGCGCTGATGAAACGGTCGCTGACCTGGGCCCGGTTCTGGGCGGTGCTGACGGAGACGGGCTACATCACCGCGGCGATCCTGTTCCTCATCATCACCGCGTCGATGTACAGCCGCATGCTGGGCGTTGCCGCGCTGCCGACCCTGTTCGGGGAGTGGATGCAGGGGCTGCAGATGGGCTTCGTCGCGGTCATGGTGCTCTACGTCATCATGCTGATCTTTCTCGGCACCATCCTCGACACCACTTCGATCATCCTGATCATCGTGCCGTTGTTCCTGCCGATGGCCGAGGAGCTGGGCATGCACCTGGTCTGGTTCGGCATCATCACGGTGGTGGGGGCGGAGATCGGCCTCCTGACCCCGCCGCTCGGTATTTCCTGTTTCGCCATCAAGAGCACCCTGAGCGATCCGACAATCTCGCTCGCCGACATCTTCATCGGCGCCTTTCCCTTCGCCGTCACCATGCTTCTGGTGCTCATCCTGCTCATCGCCTATCCGGTGCTGAGCCTTGCCCTGCTGTAACGGAGACCCCCTCCCATGAAAGACCTCACGCTGGAAAACGTCACCGATGCGGTGCTGCACTCGATCGAGGGCACCGAGGATGCGCGGCTGAAGGAGCTGCTCACCATCTTCATCCGCAAAGCGCACGAGGCGGTGCGCGAGAGCGGCCTGACCCATGCGGAGTGGCTGCAGCTGACCGAGTTTCTGCGCCGGGCGGGTGATATCAGCAGCGACCAGCGCAATGAATTCATCCTACTGTCCGACGTGCTCGGCATCTCCTCGCTGGTCGATCTGATGAATGCGGCGCAGGCTCCGGACGCGACCGTGTCGAGCCTGCTCGGCCCGTTCTACACGCCGGATGCCCCGTTGTTGCCGGTCGGCGGCGATCTCATCGGCGACAATGACGGAGACCGGATCGTGTTTCAGGGCAGGGTGCTGTCGGCCGCCGGGGATCCGATCGAAGGCGCTACGCTGGAGTTCTGGCAGAATGCCGCGAACGGATTGTATTCGAATGTTGACCCGGATCAGGACGACAACAATCTGCGCTGCCGTATGCGCTCCGACAAAGACGGGAACTACCGTCTCAGCACTGTCATGCCGATTCCTTACGAGGTGCCCGACGATGGCCCCGGCGGCGCTTATGTCCGTGCGACCGGCCGCCATTGCTGGCGCCCGGCGCATCTGCATGTGCTGGTCCATGCCGAGGGATACAAAGATCTCGTCAGCGAGCTGTTCAACGCCGACGACGCCTATATCGAAGAGGACGCGGTCTTCGGCGTGCGCGGCGTGCTCGCCGTGCCGTTCGACCGCGCGCCGAATGCGGAGGAGAAGGCTCGCTACGCCAACGTCGCGGAGCCGTTCAACATGGTCGACTTCGACTTCGTCCTGCAGCCGGAGGGCTAGGTATCGAGCGTATTGTCCCGCTCCCACTGGGTGAGGTGGCGGGAATAGTCGTTCCACTCGTCCAGCTTGATCTTCATGTAAGCGGCGCTGAATTCGTCGCCGAGACCCGCTTTCAGCACCTTGTTGCGGTCGAAGGCGCGCAGCGCGTCGATCAGGTAGAGCGGCAGGCGCTTGGCGCGGACCTTGTGCCCGTCGGCATACATGTCGATGTCCGACCGCTTGCCGGAGTCGGTCTTGTTGGCGATGCCGTCGAGTCCGGCGGCGATATAGGCGGCCTGCAGCAGATAGGGGTTGGCCGCCCCGTCGGCGAGGCGGAACTCGAACCGGCCCAGATCCGGCGTCCGCACCATGTGGGTGCGGTTGTTGCCGGACCAGCTGATCACGTTCGGCGACCAGGTCGCACCGGAAGCGGTGACCGGCGCGTTGATACGTTTGTAGCTGTTCACGGTCGGGTTCGTCAGGGCACAGAGCCCCTCTGCATGGCGCAGCACGCCGCCGAGGAAATTGTAGGCCACGCCCGATATGCCCAGCTCGTCCTTCTTGTCGAGGAACAGGTTTTTCTTGCCTGCCTTGTCCCATGCCGAAACATGCATGTGGCAGCCATTGCCGGTGAGGTGCAGGAACGGCTTCGGCATGAAGGTCGCGCGTAGCCCGTGCTTCTCGGCGATCGACTTGACCATGAATTTGAAGAAGGCGTGCCGGTCGGCGGTTACCAGCGCGTCGTCATATTCCCAGTTCATCTCGAACTGGCCGTTGGCGTCCTCATGATCGTTCTGGTACGGCCCCCAGCCCAGCGCCTGCATGCCGTCGCAGATTTCCGCCACGACGTCATAGCGCCGCATCAGCGCCGACTGATCGTAGCAGGGTTTGGGGTCTATATCCCGCGGGTCGGAGATGTCGGTGCCTTCCGGGTCGATCAGATGGTATTCCGCTTCGACGCCGGTCTTCACGCGGAAGCCCTGTTTCAGGGCGGCATCCAGCACGCGCTTGAGCACGACCCGAGGCGCCTGTTCGACGCTCGCCCCATCCATCACCAGGTCGCCGGCGACCCAGGCGACCTGCTTCTTCCAGGGCAGCTGCATGACGCTCGCCGTGTCGGGCACCGCGAACATGTCGGGATGGGCCGGGGTCATGTCCAGATAGGCGGCGAAGCCCGCAAAGCCG
The DNA here is from genome assembly GCA_028817685.1 of Rhodospirillaceae bacterium. Classification (GTDB taxonomy): domain Bacteria; phylum Pseudomonadota; class Alphaproteobacteria; order UBA8366. The sequence continues at coordinate 1,855 of JAPPPC010000051.1, read as the reverse complement.
GCGCCGTCCTTCTCCATGCCTGGCGCCGCGGAAGCGGGCACCAACTTGGAGCGCTGCACCCCGCGCAGGTCGGTGAAGCTGAACAGGAAGTACTCGATGCCGTGTTTTTTCGCGAAGGCTTCCAGCTTGCCGGCCATGTCTTTTTCCTCCCCTGTTTTCTGATTTGCTCTAGCTCGACCCCGGGATCCAATCGGTCCCTGCGAGCGGCACCTTGGCCATCGCCGCCGCCTCGACGGTGAGCGCGACCATGTCCTCGGGTTCCAGATTGTGCACATGCGATTTGCCGCAGGCCCGCGCCAGGGTTTGGCACTCCATGGTCAGGGTCGACAGGTAGTTGCGCACCCGCCGGGCCCCTTCCTCCGGGTCGAGGCGGACTTCCAGTTCCGGATCTTGGGTCGCGATACCAACCGGGCAGCGGCCGGTATGGCACCGGTCGCAGGCGCCAGGCTGCGTGCCGAGTGCCGCGTAATCTTCTTCATAGAGCGGCGCGTTGCAGTTCAACGCCATGAGTGCCGCCATGCCGATCGACACTGCGTCGGCACCCAACGCCAATGCCTTCGCCACATCGCCACCCGTTCGAATCCCACCGGACACGATGAGCTGCACCTTCCGGTGCATGTCGAGCTCCTTCAGCGCCTCGACCGCCAGCCGCACGGCGGGCAGGGTCGGGATGCCCACATCCTCGATGAAAATATGCTGTGTCGCCGCGGTGCCGCCCTGCATGCCGTCGACCACGACCGCGTCGGCACCCGCCTTGACCGCCAGCATCACGTCGTAGCGCGTGCGTGTGGCACCGACCTTGACGTATATCGGCTTCTCCCAATTGGTGATCTCGCGCAGTTCGCGAATCTTGATCTCCAGATCGTCCGGCCCGGTCCAGTCGGGATGACGACAGGCGGAACGCTGATCGATGCCGGCGGGCAGGGTGCGCATCTCGGCCACCCGGTCGGTAATCTTCTGGCCCAGCAGCATGCCGCCGCCGCCCGGTTTGGCACCCTGGCCGACGACCACCTCGATCGCATCCGCCTGGCGCAACTGGTCGGGCGTCATGCCGTAGCGCGACGGCAGGTATTGATAGATCAGGGTCTTGGACGCTTCGCGCTCTTCCGGCGTCATCCCGCCATCGCCGGTGGTCGTGCTCGTTCCCATCGCTGTCGCCGCGAGGCCGAGCGCCTGTTTGGCGTTGGCGCCGATTGCACCGAAACTCATCCCTGCGATGGTGATGGGGATGTCGAGTTCGATCGGCTTGGAGGCATGGCGCGCGCCGATCACCACATTGGTGTCGCAGCGTTCGCGATAGCCTTCCAAAGGGTAGCGCGACATGGATGCGCCAAGGAATACCAGATCGTCGAAACTCGGCACGTGCCGTTTCGCGCCCGCGCCGCGAATATCGTATATCCCCTCGCGGGCAGCGCGCTGGATTTCCGAAATGACGCGCGGTGGAAAGGAAGCGGAGTCGGGTTTGCTGTCGGTCATGATCCGCTCAATAGCTGCCGGCATTGTCGATGTTGAAATGGTAGAGATTGCGGCCTGACCCGTAGCGGCGGAATGCTGCGGCATCCGCGTTGACGCCCGCCTGCTCCAGCAGTGCTGCCAACTCTTCCTGGTGCGATGCGGTCACTTCCTTTTCCTCGCAATCCGCGCCGAGGCTGGCAACGGCCCCGCGAACATAGATCTGCGCCTCATACAGCGAATCCCCGAGATCGGCGCCCGCATCGCCCAGCACAACCAGCCGCCCGGCTTGCGCCATGAAGGCGGCCATGTGTCCGACCGAACCGCCGACCACGATGTCACCGCCTTTCAGCGAGATTCCGCAGCGCGCGCTGGTGTTACCCTCTATGACCAATAGGCCGCC
>JAPPPC010000195.1:5436-5746 GCA_028817685.1 Rhodospirillaceae bacterium | reverse complement strand
CTTGGAACACAGCTCGAAATGACCGAACCACATCCGCTCGTTAATCTGCGACAGCAGCTCGGTGATTTCGGAGCGTTTCTCCGGGATGACCTTCATGTCCAGCGAACAGGTGAAATACAGCGCCTTCACCTCCTCGCGCCAGACGAAGAACATGCGGTAATCGCACCACCGCCCCGACATCTCGACAAGCAGTTCATGTTCGCTGGACCGGTCGAATAGCCATTCGTTGGTGCGAACGATGTCTTCCATGATATCGAGGGGGTTGTCGGACGAGCCGTGATCTTCAGCGGTCATAAAGGCCATACGGAAA
>JAPPPC010000195.1:0-5426 GCA_028817685.1 Rhodospirillaceae bacterium | reverse complement strand
CGGCAACCTTTCTCAAACCCACGGGAAACGCCGGCAAGCGCCCGGAATCAAAAACGGTCGGAAACATCGTTTGTCCCGCTCAATACGACATTTTGTATAGTAGACCGTCACCTCACCACAACACCTAGAGTGCCACAGGCGATTCGCCACAAGCAAGCGGTTATCCGGCGAAATGTAAAAAAATATCGTTTTGACGCGGTCTTGGCCGGTCTCTCGGCGCTATTTCGGTGCCGAGGCCTTCTTCCCGCCGGTGGCCTTGGTTTTGCTGCGTTTCTGTTTCTGCAGCTCGGCGAGGGCCGCTTCCATGGTAGCGACCCGGTCTTCCAGCGCCTCCTGTTCGAGCCGAGCCTTGGCAGCCACCGCCTTGACGGCCTCGAATTCCTCGCGCGTCACCAAATCCATGTCGGCGAGGAGCCGCTCGGCCCGCTGCCGGACCATCGCCTCCACTTCCTCCCTTACGCCGGAAAGCGCGCCGACCGCGCCGTTGGCGACGCGTGCCAGATCGTCGAGAAACCGGTTGTCCACCTGCATGTCGGCCTCATTCTGCTGTGTTGACGCGGAATTGATCCTAAAGATATGGCGATATTGCCGCGTTCCCGCAACCCGCCTTGCCGCGGCGGCGACGCCTCGCCTATATAAGGCTCGGATATAACGGCCGGATGCAGCAACGGAGCGCGCGATGATCTTGGTGACCGGCGGAGCAGGGTTCATCGGCTCCAATCTTGTCGCCGCGCTGTGCGAACGGGACGCAGGCCCGGTCTATGTCTGCGATCTTCCCGACCCGCCTGAAAAGGCCCGCAACCTGGAAAAACATGCCGTCGCCGGCGTGATTGCGCCGGATGAGCTGCCTGCCTGGCTGGAAACGGAGGGTGCGGGCATCAAGGCGGTCTTCCACATGGGCGCGTCTTCTTCCACCGTCGTCACGGACGCAGAGTTCGTCCTGACCAACAATTTCGACCTGTCTTTGATGCTGTGGCGCTGGTGCACCCGGCACAACGTTCGGCTCATCTATGCGTCGTCCGCGGCGACCTATGGCGACGGGAAGGCCGGCTTCGACGACGATGACGGGATTGAAGCACTGTCGCGGCTGCGGCCCCTGAACCTGTATGGCTGGTCCAAGCACCTCTTTGACCTGGATGCGGTCTCGCTCGCCAATGCCGGCGTCGCGCCGCCGCAATGGGCCGGCCTGAAATTCTTTAACGTCTACGGGCCGAACGAGTATCACAAGGGCGGGCAGGAAAGCCTCGTCGTCCAACTGCACCGACAGATCAGCGAGACCGGAAAGGCGCGCCTGTTCCGCTCGCATCACCCGGATTATCCCGATGGCGGGCAGGAACGCGACTTCGTCTGGGTCGGCGATTGCGTCGACATCATGCTGTGGCTCTACGACAGCCCGGCGGTGAACGGCCTGTTCAATGTCGGCACCGGCAGCGCCCGGACCTTCGCGGATCTGGCGCGCGCCTGTTTCGCCGCGATGGGCCGAGAGGCGGCGATCGAATTTTTCGACACGCCGGAACACATCCGCAAGCACTACCAGTATCACACGCAGGCGGCGATGGGACGGCTGCGCGAGGCCGGTTACGACCGGCCGCCGACGGCGCTGGAAGACGGCGTACGTCGCTATATCCAGGACTATCTTGCCACGAACGATCCCTACCGGTAGCCGCGATGGAACCTTTCGTCTTTCCCAATTTCGATCCGGTCATTTTCCAAATTGGCCCACGGCCGATCCGCGGTTCTGCGCGCGCCTACATCGTCGGAATCGTCGGCGCCTGGCGTTACGGGATCTGGCTGGCGCGGCGCGAACCGCATCTGGTGACAGGGCAGCAGATTGACGATTTCCTGGTCTGGGCGACCCTGGGTGTGATTCTGGGCGGCCGGCTTGGCTATGTTATCTTCTATCAGCCCGCCTATTTTCTCGAGAACCCGCTGGAAATTCCCCAGATGTGGAATGGCGGCATGTCGTTCCATGGCGGGCTGGTCGGCGTCATCCTGGCGATGATCCTGTTCGCCCGGCGCCACGGTATCGCCTTCTTCGCACTGGCGGACGTGATCGCGACGACGACCCCTATCGGCCTGCTGCTCGGCCGCATCGCGAATTTTATCAATGGCGAGCTCTGGGGGCGCGAAACGGACATGCCTTGGGGCGTGATATTTCCCTTTGCCGGGCCGAACCCAAGGCATCCAAGCCAGCTCTACGAGGCGTTTCTCGAAGGTTTGGTTCTGCTAATCGTGTTGTCCCTGCTTGTACTGATTTGGCGTGCGCGCTGGCGGGTGGGGTTGGTCAGCGGGGCGTTCCTGGTTGGCTACGCCTTGTCGCGCATGGCCGTCGAGACGGTGCGGGAACCGGATAGCCATATCGGTCTGCTGTTTCTCGGATCGACGTGGGGGCAGTGGCTGTCGGTGCCAATGCTTCTGTTTGGCGTCTATTTGATATGGCGTGCCTATGCGCGGCCGCCCGTGGCGGCGACGTGAACGAATTGGCGCGCCTGCTCGCGCGCCGGATCGCGACGACCGGTCCGGTGACGGTGGCGGACTTTATGGCAACCGCGCTGGGCCATCCGGAGCATGGCTACTACACGACCCGCGACCCGCTGGGCCGCGATGGCGACTTCATCACCGCGCCGGAAATCAGCCAGATATTCGGTGAACTCATCGGCTTGTGGTGCGTCGCGGTCTGGGAGCAGACCGGCAGCCCGGCCAAGTTCAATCTTATCGAGTTGGGGCCGGGCCGCGGCACGCTGATGGCCGACGCGCTGCGCGCCGCGGCGCAAGTGCCGGCATTTCTGGAGGCAGCCGATATTGTCCTGGTCGAAACCAGCCCCGTGCTGCGGGAGCGCCAGGCCGAGAGGCTGGGCGCATACGATCCGAAGTGGTGCGAGTCGCTGGACGATGTCCCCGACGGTCCCATCCTCGCCATCGCCAACGAATTCTTCGATGCGCTGCCGGTGCACCAATTCGTTCGTGCGCCGCAAGGGTGGCGGGAACGGCTTGTCGGACGGGATGAGACTGGATTGAAATTCATGCTTTCTGCCGGCGATACGCCGCATGCCGCCTTGTTGGATCCGGTGTTGATGAAGTCGGCCTCGGAAGGGGATCTCGCGGAAGTTCAGCCTCAAAGCCTCGCCATTGCCGCGGCGCTGGGAGAGCGGATCGCGGCCGCGGGCGGCGCGACCTTGATCGTCGATTACGGGCATGGCGAGAGCGCACTGGGCGATACGCTGCAGGCCGTTCGCGCACACGAACCATGCGGTGTACTCGATACTCCGGGCGAGGCGGATCTGACGGTGCATGTCGATTTCGCAGCGCTGCGCCGTGCGGCGGGCGACAGTGCGGATGTCTGGGGACCCGTCTCACAGGGCACGTTCCTGCAACGGCTCGGCATTTCATTGCGGGCCGAAGCGTTGACGAAGCAGGCGACGCCGGCACAGGCGGCCGATATTGCTTCCGGCGTCGAACGCTTGATCGCACCCGATCAAATGGGCAGTTTGTTCAAAGTACTCTGCCTGACGCAGGCGGGTCTGCCGCAACCGCCGGGGTTTGAAGATTGATGGCTGATAACGCGAAGAATTTGCCGCATCTCACGGCCGAAACGCTGCGGGACGACGGCCGGATCCGGCACGCTTTTTTCACCCGCCAGGGGGGCGTGAGCGGCGGCATTTACGAGTCGCTGAATATCGGCCTCGGGTCCAAGGACGAAAAGCCGTCCGTAACGGAAAACCGCCGCCGCGTCGCCGCATTTTTCGATCTGCCGGGCGAGGCGCTCAACACGGTCTATCAGGTGCATGGAAGTACGACGGCCCGTGTCGACGGCCCCTGGGCGGACGGGACGCCACCGCAAGCCGATGCCATGGTGACCGACCGGCCCGGTTCGGTACTGGGCATACTCAGTGCCGACTGCACGCCGGTCCTGTTCGCCGACAGGGCGGCAGGCGTCGTCGGGGCGGCCCATGCCGGCTGGAAGGGGGCGGTAGGGGGCATCCTTCCCTCGGTGGTTGAGGCCATGGAAGCGTTGGGCGCGCAGCGGCAGCGGATTGCCGCGGCCATCGGCCCGACGATCGCGCAGGCTTCCTATGAGGTCGGTCCTGAATTTCCGGCCCCGTTCCTGGCGCAGGATCCGGCAAACGAAGCCTTCTTCATGCCGTCGGAGCGCGACGGTCACTTTATGTTCGATTTGCCGGGCTATGTCGCGAAGGTATTGAGATCGCTTAAGGTCGGTAGCGTTGAAGATCTTGCCCGGGACACTTGCGCCGAGACGGACCTGTTCTATAGCTATCGGCGTGCGACCAAGCGCGGAGAACCGGATTACGGCCGTTGCGTATCCGCCATAGCGATCGCCGAGGCTTGAACCGTCGCCAATATCGCAGCGCACGAATTCGTGGTTAAATGAATCCATGCCGTATCTGATCCAGCTCTTCGGGCTTTGTCTGCTGTGTATGGTGGCAACCTGTGTCCTGCTTTAGCTCTCGGCTGTTTCTGATACTGGCCTTGGGCATATCGTCGGTGAGTTGCGGCCAACTGCCCAAGCCGTTCAAGTCGGACCCGGGCGGCGGTGCGGAGAGTCCTCTCGTCGCCTTGCAGGACAGCGTCGGTGTCATCGTCGCGCCGATAACCGGGGCGCCGCCGGGTGTTGCGGGGCCGCTGGCGGATATCATGGCGGCGGAACTGCGCCGCGCGAACGTGCCGGCGACGACGGCCAGTGCGGTGAAGAATGCGTTTCTCCTGGAAGGTCAGGCGGCGGTAACCCAGACGGGCGGCGATCAGCGCATTGTCGCGATCGACTGGACCATTACGAACGGCGCCGGTGACCTTGTCTCGCAGATCGAAACGCGTAGCGTGGTTCCCGGTGAAATTTGGGAATTAGCAAAACGGGCGCCGATGGAGACAGTATCGGCGGATGCGGTCCCGCGAATCACCGATGTCCTTCAGACGAAATTCGAAGGCGTGGCGCAGCGTCCGCGGCCGACGATTGCCGTCGTCGCGATTGAAGGGGCGCCGGGGGATGGCAACGAGGCGCTCAGGCAGGCCTTTACCGCGGTGCTGAAGAATGCCGGCCTGCCGGTTGCCGCCGACCCTCTAAGTGCTGCGATACAGATATTCGGCAAGGTCGACGTCAGCGATCAATCGTCGGGCCGAGAAAAGCTTAAAATTGAATGGTCTCTGCGGGAGTCCGACGGAAGCGAAATCGGCACGATGACGCAATCCAACAGTATCGAAAAAGGGCGGGCCACGTCGAAATGGGGGCCGCTCGCCTATGACGTAACCTTCGCCATGGTCGATAGCATCGCCGATGTCTTGTTAACGATGGAGCGTGCGGACGATATCCGCCAGGGCGGATAACGCCCACCGGAAGTCCTGTGGCCGCTCGACGTTTACAGGCCGTTGCCCCCTTGATATACAGACACCGCTCGCCTTCGGGCGGGGCG
>JAPPPC010000172.1 GCA_028817685.1 Rhodospirillaceae bacterium | reverse complement strand
GTACCGCGTTGGCCAAACGATTGCGCTGATCAATCGCGCATTATCGGGCGAGGATCTAAGCGCCGCTTAGGGCGGTGTTGGCGGTTTCTTGTTCATCAGGTTTTTGGGGCCGCCGAAGTTCTCGAAGGCGCGCGCTTCGACCTGATAGGCTGAATCCGCATTGGCGGCGAGTGAAAATTTGAACTTGTCCAGCTTGCTCTTCCCGAACATTTGTCCCAGAAGTCCGCCGGAAAAACGCCGTTTCGCCGATTTGATCTCCTTGTTGAGATCCTTGTCCGACCGGCCGATCGCCTTGACGACAAATTTGCCGTCCTTGTTCATGAAGCCGAGCGCGAAGTTACCGATCATGTCTTTGTCGACTTCTTGATCGATGACGCCATCCTTCAGGTCGAAGGGGCCATCCATGTCGAGTTTGGGCATTCCCGGTCCGCCAATCGTTGCGCTACCGGGCGATTCTGCCGTCTTAGCCTTAAAATGTCGTAAATGCGGCCTTATTGGCCTAGCGGTGCGCGTAGGCCCAGTATAGTTCGCGCGCACGCTTGTACATTGGTCCCGCTTGCATATCGCGGTCTTCGTATCGGGTGATCGGCTGAACCTTGCCGTGATTGCCGGAGGCAAACATTTCATCCGCGTTTTCCAGATCGGCGACCGTGACGGTGCGTTCCTGCAATTCGATGCCGTCTTCGCGCAGCAGCGAGATGACCCGTTGGCGGGTCACGCCGTTGAGGAAGGTGCCGTTCGGGACCGGCGTATGCACCACGCCGTCCTTGGCCAGGAACAGATTTGCCGTCGCCAATTCCGCGATGTTGTTCAGCGGGTCGCGCACGACCGCATTGTCGAAACCCTTCTGCACCGCTTCGCGCAGGGCGCGCGAGGCGTTGGGGTACAGGCAAGACGCCTTGGCGTCGGTCGGCGCCATGTCCGGCGCGGGGCGTCGGCGCGATGACAAACAGACCGCGAGCCCGGTCGGTGCCGGCAAGGGCGAGACGTAGACGACCATCGCGAAACGCGTGCTGTCCGGGTCCGGATCGACCCATCCGGTCTCGGCCCAGAACATCGGCCGAATATAGAGTTCCGCGTCTTCCGGGAACTTGCGTATGCCTTCCCAGGCCAAATCGAAAATCTGTTCCGCCGTCATGGTCGGCACCAGGCCGAAGGCTTTGCAGGAACGAATGGCGCGTTGGCAATGCAGGTCGAGATCAGGTGCGACGCCCTCGAAGGCCCGGGCGCCGTCGAAGATCATTGAGGACAGCCAGGTCGCGTGCGTTCGCGCGCCCAGAAGTGGCGGGTTGCCTTCCAGCCATTCGCCGTCGATATAGGTGATTGCGTCCATGAGCGCGCTCCGACCTGTCTCCTTCAAAAAGTCGGCGCACTATAGCGCTGCCAGTTAGCCAGTCCAGCGCGACGAAACGCTAAATTGTCACGGTATCAATCCCGTGACAGGCGCGGTCTAACGGTACTGCGAAGGGGATTTGCGGACCATGGCCATGTAGATTTCCCAGGCCTTCTGGACGCTGACGCCCCCCGCGCTGCTGCCGGCGGTCAGCATGTCGAGGCTGGGTTTGGCGGGCACACGAACGTGATCTGACATTGGCACGGTTTCCAGCGAATCGTTCGCTGATTCCATTAGCGCCGGATTGCGAAGAAGCTTGAGTTGCGTGGTCATGAAGATTCCCTTTGGTCATGAAGATTCCCTTGAATACCTCTGCAGGGATAATCACGCAAAAGGTGTGCCAGTTGAAAAGTTAAGACGTTGTTGGTTGTATTGCGATAACTTATTGAATAAAAACAATTAGGATGCAAATGATCGGAGAGTAGTCGTTAACTGTTTTCGCGTAATGGGAATAGTCGTCTGCATTTTGCAGAAATTCTTTTTATCCGGTCGCAACTTCTGCGTCTAAGCATTCAGGGTCTAGGATTGGGGGAGTTGACAAAATTCCCGCAGATTTAGTGTATGGCCCGCATGGGTATTTTCGATTCTGCGATTTCGCTTTTCCGACTATTGGATCCAGAGCGGGCGCATCACCTCGCCGTTTGGGCCTTGGCGCGGGGGTTGGGGCCACGCTCGGACGGGCCGGATGACCCACTCCTGGCATCCGAACAATGGGGGCTGCGCTTTCCGAACCCGGTCGGCCTCGCCGCCGGCTTCGACAAGGATGCCGAAGCGTTTCGCGGGGCGTTGCAACTGGGTTTCGGGTTCGTCGAAACCGGCACGGTGACGCCGCGGCCGCAACCTGGGAATCCAAAACCCCGCCTGTTTCGTCTCACCGAGGATCGCGCGGTCATAAACCGCTATGGGTTCAACAGCGCCGGTGTCGAAGTTTCGGCCGAGCGGCTGCGGCGCCGGGGCGCCGGTATCGTCGGTGCCAACATCGGGAAGAATAAGGAAAGCGAGGACGCCGAAGCCGATTATATCGTCGGCGCCACGCAGCTCGCACCGCTGTCCGACTACCTGGTGATTAACGTCTCGTCGCCGAACACGCCGGGACTGCGGGCGTTGCAGGACCGGGCCCAGCTCTCGGCGTTGATCACGGCAACCCGGCAGGCCGCGACGGAGGCCTGCGGCGGCGAATCAAAGCCGTTGCTGGTCAAGATCGCGCCGGATCTGACGGATGAAGATAAACAGGATATCGCGGCGACGGTAAACGAGACGGACACCGATGGGCTGATCATCTCCAACACGACGATCACGCGTCCCGCGGGATTGATGAGCGGTGACAAGGATGAAGCGGGCGGGCTGAGTGGCGTACCGCTGTTTCCGCTGACACGGACGTTGGTTGGCGAGATGTATCAGCTAACGCGCGGAAAAGTACCGATTATCGGGGCCGGTGGTATCGCCGGCGGGGATGATGCCTATGCGATGATCCGGGCCGGCGCGAGTCTGGTGCAGGTTTACAGCGCGTTGGTTTTCCACGGACCTGGGCTGATACCGCGGATAAAGTCGGAGCTCGCCGCGCGGCTGCGGGCGGATGGGTTTGCAAAGCTCGAAGACGCGGTCGGCGCCGACCATCTGTGAGAAGCTTGCCCGGCGCAGCGCGCCCGCGTAACGTCGCCGTAACGCGCTTCGTGGGGAAAGGCGGGATATTTGCCGACCTTCTGGCACATCGTCATCGTCGTGACCTATGCCGTTTTTTCGGCGTTCGTGGCTGCCGGACTCTTGTGGTGGGAGCAGGGGCCCGGTCTTTGGCCCTCCGTCCTTTCAGGAATTGTCCTGTTCCTCTGCGGCGGCCTGCTGCACGAATGGGCCGCGCGGCGTGACATCACCCGCCGACTGACCCGGCGCATGCGCGTGCTGCGCAAAGCCTACAATCAAAACCGCAGCGATCTGACCCGCGCCCGCGATGAGGTGCGCCGGATCTACGAAGCGCTGGAGCGCGCGGGTCATATGGAAACCGGATCTGACGGGATCGGGCTGCGCCAGGTTGCCGCCGAGGTGAAGGTGCTGCACTCGCTGGTCGAACAGCTTTACTCCGACCAGGCTTCGGATGCGGAAACGCGGACCAAGATCATGTCGGCCGAACTGCCCGCGGAAGACCGAGAGGCCGCGGCCGTCGAGCTCGCGACGTCGACCGGTCAGAAGTTCCGGCAGGTGATCGCATTGGATGAGGGCGCGATCCTCGACATCGTGCGCGACGGGCTGCGGCAGGATCGTGTCGATCTGTACTTGCAGCCGATTGTGAGCCTGCCACAGCGCAAACGGCGCTTTTTCGAATGTTTCAGCCGAATACGCGCCGCGGACGGCACGATGATCCTGCCGGAGCAGTATATCTCGGTGGCCAAAGAGAACAGCCTGATCACCGCGATCGACAACATGCTGTTGTTCCGCTGCGTTCAGCTGTTGCGCAAGACGCAGCAACAGAATTACGCAACCGCTTTCTTCTGCAATATCTCGCCGCACACGATCGCGGATCGCGGCTTCTTCCAGGAGTTCATCGCGTTTCTCGAAAGCTGTCCGGAACTGGCGCCGAGCCTTGTCTTCGAATTTTCGCAGGCGGAGTTCCGCGATTTCGCACCGGATGCGTTGGAGGATTTGCGTCGTCTGGCTGCCGTCGGATACCGGTTTTCCATGGATCAGGTGACCGATATGCAATTCGATCTGCGCAACCTGACCGACAGGAACATTCGCTTCGTCAAGATCGAAGGGGAGATGCTGCAAAGCCTGATCGACCCCGACGGCGGGTTGGCAGGGGTCGGCGCTCTGAAACAGACCATGGATTCCGCCGGAATCGACCTGATCGTCGAGAAAATCGAGACCGAGCAGATGCTGGTCGAGTTGCTCGATTACAGTATCGATTTCGGTCAAGGATACCTGTTCGGCGAACCGCGGCTCAGCAAGGAACCGCCGGAAGAGTTCCAGGACCCCGAAGAGGCGGCGGCGGCGAATTTCTGAACCATGACGATTATCGACGGCTTGAGCGCGGTTGCGGACCGCTACGAACTGTTCCTGGTCGACCAATGGGGGGTATTGCATGACGGCGAGTCCCCGCATGACGGGGCGGTCGAAACCCTCAAGGCGCTGCGTGCGTCGGGGAAAAAGATCGTCATCCTGTCGAACTCCGGGAAACGCCTCGCGGTAACACTGCCCCGCATGGCGGCGATGGGTTTCGGCGCGGACTGCTACGATCATTGCGTGACGTCCGGGGAAGAGGTTTGGCGGGCGCTCGACGCGCGGACCGAGCCCTTCTACGCGGCACTGGGCAGGCGCTGTTTCATGTTTTCCTGGGACGGCGATACGAGTCTGATCGATGGGCTGGATTTGACCGGGACCGGCGATATCGATGACGCGGATTTCATTCTGAACGCGGGCACGCAAAGCGGTACGGTCGATCTCAGCGCCTATGAACCGATTTTGCAGCGCGCGGCGGAACGCGGTCTGCCGATGATCTGCGCCAACCCGGACTTTGTCAGCGTCGCGCCGGACGGCAGCATGAATATCTGCCCAGGCGCGACAGCTCGGCGCTATGAGGAAATCGGCGGCCGGGTCGACTATCGCGGCAAACCGCATAAGCCGGTCTACGACCGATCGTTTGCGCATGTCCCGGAGGCCGGGCCGGCGCTGGCGATCGGCGATTCGCTTTATCACGATATCGGTGGCGCCAACGCGGCGGGAATCGACTCGCTGTTCATCGCCAGTGGGATCCACGGCGCGGATGCCGGCGCCGCCGGCGACGCACCGCTCGTGCAGGACAAGCTCGACGCGCTTTACGCCAAGGAAGGCCAAACCCCGACCTACGCGATGAAACACTTCGGCTGGTAGGTACTACTCGTACCGCTCTGCGAGCAGCCGCAAGGTGTCGCGTGATCTCTCATAACTGTTGTGGTGAAATCCGTCGGGGAGGCGCGCCTCGAACCAATCGACCCAGGCGCTGACCGCGCGGAGTTCGGGGCGGGTCAGTAAGGTCCAGCGCGGTTCGAAAAAATCGTCCCAGTATTCCCGTTGCGCGCTGCGGTCGAGCATACCGATGTAGGAATCATAGGCGTTCGTGTCCCACCGCCCTTCGCGAATGCCGGCCGTGAGAAAACCGGGCAGGTAGTAGCAGAATGCCTCCGGCGCGAACCAAAAAACGGCGTCGGCGTTTTCTTCGATGCGCTCGAAGCCTAAATCGGGCCAACGGAGACCTTCGAAGGCCATCACCTCGTCATATTCCACATCGGAAAGCTGTTTCGAATCCGACATCTCGGTTGGCGGAGGCCGGTGGGCAAAGGCCCGCGCGATCAAGTCGAGCGCGCTCGCGTCGGCGATGTCG
>JAPPPC010000187.1 GCA_028817685.1 Rhodospirillaceae bacterium | reverse complement strand
TGCACTCGGTCGTCCGAGAGACACTATGGGGTGCGGAAGCGCCGCGCTTTACCGGCCGCGTCGCCTACCGCACCACTTTTCCCGCCGCTCAAATGGGTGGCGCGACCATCGACGGCAGCGCCAAATGGTGGGGGCCCGACCGGCATATCGTGATGTATTACGTCACGCCGCAGCGCGACGAGATCTATTTCGTCACCAGCACGCCGGAACCGGACTTTCAAGTCGAGTCCTGGTCCGCCAAAGGCGATCTGGAGGTGTTACGCGACGCCTACAAGGATTTTCATCCCCAGGTCCGCACCGTGCTCGCCGCCTGTCGGGACGTCCATAAATGGGCGCTGTTCGAACGCGATCCGATGCCGCAATGGCGTAAGGGCCGCGTCACGCTGCTTGGCGATTCCTGTCACCCGATGACGCCCTACATGGCGCAGGGGGCGGCGACCGCGATCGAAGACGCCGCAGTCATCGCGCGTTGCCTGGCCGGCGTCGGTCACGATGGGATCGAATCGGCCCTGCAACAGTACGAAGAACATCGCAAACCACGGACAGCACGCATTCAGCAAATCTCCAGATTAAACGATCTGGATAAAATCAAAATGGAAACCGCACGCGTATTCAGCTATGACGCATGGCATGAAATACTCTCGTAATACTTGAATTTTTTAATTTTACCACCAATATTACATATAGTTTTAAATTACGAGCCGAATTTCTGTTTCAGCGGCTGTCGGGAGTAGGTAATGGAATTGATCAACGAATTTACGATCTTTGTCTTCGCGTGCGTCATTCTCGCCGTCATCCTGGTCTTCGCCGGCGTCAAATCGGTGACGCAGGGCATGGAATATACAGTTGAGCGTTTCGGGCGTTACACGCGAACCCTCAGTCCCGGGCTGCACTTCATCATCCCGATCGTCGACCGGATCGGCATGAAGATGAACATGATGGAACAGGTCATGGACGTGCCGACCCAGGAGATCATCACCAAGGACAATGCCATGGTGTCGGTCGACGGCGTAGTCTTCTTCCAGGTCCTCGACGCGGCCAAGGCAAGCTATGAAGTCCGGCAGTTGAACTTGGCCATACTCAACCTGACCATGACCAACATCCGGACCGTCATGGGCTCAATGGACCTCGACGAATTGCTGTCCAAGCGCGACGAGATCAACTCGCGGCTGCTGTCCGTCGTCGATGAAGCCACCACGCCCTGGGGCGTGAAAATCACCCGCATCGAGATCAAGGATATCGCCCCGCCGCGCGATCTGGTCGATGCGATGGCGCGGCAGATGAAGGCTGAGCGTGAGAAGCGGGCCCAGATCCTGGAAGCGGAAGGTGAACGGCAGGCGGAGATCCTGCGCGCGGAAGGCGAAAAGCAGTCCGCGATCCTGCAAGCGGAAGGCCGGCGCGAAGCCGCCTTCCGCGACGCCGAAGCGCGCGAACGGGAAGCCGAAGCAGAAGCGAAGGCGACCGCGATGGTGTCGGTGGCGATCGCCGAGGGCGACGTCAAAGCGATCAACTACTTCGTTGCGCAGAAATATGTCGAGGCGCTGGAATCCTTCGCGCAGTCACCCAGTCAGAAGCTCGTCTTCATGCCGCTCGAGGCCTCCGGGGTCATCGGCGCCGTTGGCGGCATCGCCGAAATCGTGCGCGACACATTCGGTGGCGATGACGGGCCGAAACCGGCGCGCGTTACACCGCCGCCGGCGCAGACCGACGATACCCCGGGTGACGCGGACACCGGTCCCTGGAACCGTTCGTAAGGGGGTAGTCTCATCATGGATGCAGTTATGGCCTGGCTGGAAGGTGCCAATCATTGGGGCTGGTGGATTTTCGGTATCGTTCTCATCGTGCTGGAAGTGGCCGCTCCCGGCGCCGTCTTCATGTGGATGGGCATTGCGGCTGGCATCGTCGGTTTTGCGGTGTTTTTCGTTCCCGACCTGAATTGGGAATACCAGTTCCTGATCTTCGCCGTGCTGTCGGTGGTTAGCATCCTCGTGGCAAGACGCTACCTTAAGGCCCGTCCGATCGAAACCGATCAGCCCAGCCTCAACCGCCGCGGTTCACAATATATCGGCCGCGTCTTCACCTTGGCGGAGCCGATCGTCGATGGCCGTGGTCGGCTGCATGTCGACGACACGATGTGGAAGATCGAAGGCCCGGACCTTCCCGAAGGTCAAAAGGTCACGGTAAAAACCGTCGAGGGCGTCATACTCCGGGTCGAAGCCCAACAAACCGTCCCGGACAGCAGCAGCTAGCTGAAAATTCGCCTGACCCATCCCGCCCAGACTGATAGAAAAGGTCTTCTGACGATCCTCAAGCGGGACAGCGACGATGACCGAAAAATTCGGAGTCATGGTGTGCGGCCATGGCAGCCGCGATGAAGGGGCCGTGCGGGAGTTCGAGTCGGTGGCGGCCGGGCTGCGAACCCGCATGCCGGAATACGATGTCGATTACGGCTTCCTAGAATTCGCCACACCGATAATCCGTACAGGATTGGATGCACTGCGTGAGCGCGGAAACAGGACAATCCTCGCCGTCCCGGGCATGCTGTTCGCTGCCGGTCACGCGAAAAATGATATTCCGTCCGTGCTGAACACCTATCAAGCGCAGCATGATGACGTCGAAATCCGCTACGGCGCGGAACTCGGCATCGACCCGAAAATGATCAATGCGGCCGGCAGCCGCGTCGAAGAGGCGCTTGCTGCGGCCGGCGACGATGTGAAACGCAGCGATACGCTGCTCGTCGTCGTTGGACGCGGCGCCTCCGATCCGGATGCGAATTCCAATGTCGCCAAAATCACCCGCATGTTGTGGGAAGGGCTCGGCCTCGGCTGGGCCGAAACCGCCTATTCCGGCGTCACCTTTCCCTTGGTCGAGCCGGCGCTCGAACAAGCGGTCCGCCTGGGTTTCCCGCGCATCGTGGTCTTTCCCTATTTTCTGTTCACCGGAATTCTGGTGAAGCGAATCTACGACTACACCGATCTGGTAGCCGCCCGGCATCCGAATGTGGAGTTCATCAAAGCCGGCTATCTCAATGACCACCCGCTGGTCCTCGACACTTTCGCCGATCGTGTGCGCAATATCGTGTCCGGCGACAATGCGATGAACTGCCAGCTCTGCAAGTACCGGGCGCAGGTCCTCGGATTTGAGAGCGAGGTGGGTTTGGCGCAGGAGAGCCATCACCATCATGTCGAAGGCATCGGAACCGGCGGCCACAGCCATGATCACCATCACCACGATCATGACCACGGACACGATAGTGGTCACGACCATGGCCACACGCACACCCATCACCCCTACCCGCACGCCGATCATCCGATGGGCCCCAACAGCATGAAGAAAGCCTCGGACGCTGACTAACCTGTTCGACGCTTATTTGATGGTCGATTGGAGCGCGGCGGCATCGCCGCGCAAGGGCAAGGATTCGATCTGGTGGGCCCTGCTGCGGCGCAAGAATGGCAAAGTCCGGCTGACGCGCCGGGAAAACCCCAGCACGCGGCACGCGGCGACCAAGCGCCTGGCAAACGTCCTCTCGGCCATCACGGATGAGGGCGATCGGGTTCTTATCGGTTTCGATTTTCCGTTCGGCTACCCGTCCGGCACGGCGGAACGTCTGGGGATGCCGGGGCTGCCGTGGCGGCATATGTGGCAGGCGATTGCCGACGACATCGATGACGCGCCGGACAACGCCAACAATCGGATCGACATCGCGGAGCGCCTGAACGAGCGCTTGAGCGGCGAACCGTTTCCCTTTTGGGGCAATGTCCGAGAAGAAGAACGCCCACATCTGGTGCGGCGCGGCCGCCGGCGCCACAGCGCAAACGATCTGGCCGAATGGCGCCTGTGCGATACGAGAGCGAAGACGACAAGCTCGGTCTGGCAACTGGCCGGTGCGGGATCCGTCGGCAGCCAGGTGCTGACCGGCATTCCCCGTCTCCTCGAGTTACGAACCGATCCGCGTCTGGCGATGATCGGTCACATATGGCCGTTCGAGACGGGGCTGCGCCATGATCCCCGGCCGCAAATCATCTTCGCCGAGGTCTATCCGTCGCTGGTCGCCCCCGCACCGGAACGGAATCCCATCAAGGACGCCCGGCAGGTGCGCACGATCGCAGCCCATTTTGCCACCCTCGACGAAACCGGTGATCTCGGTGCATTGTTCGCAGGCGATCCGGCACTGACACCCGCAGAGCGCACGATCGTCGAGACTGAAGAAGCCTGGATCCTGGGCGCATGAGCAAACCGGCTTACAGCTATATCCGCGACCCGGCGGAGATTTATCGCCAATCTTTTGCGGCGATACGGCGCGAAACGGATCTGTCCAGGCTTGACGAAGATCTGACCCCGGTGGCACTGCGTCTCGTACATGCCTGCGCGATGCCCGAGATCGTCGACGACTTGGCAGCCTCACCCGATGCCGCACGCGCGGGCCGCGATGCGCTGGCAGGCGGCGCACCGATCTTGACGGATGTCGAAATGGTCGCACGTGGCGTGATCGCCAACAGACTACCGCAGAAAAACGATGTGATATGCCGCCTGGGCGATCCGTCCATACCGAATCTTGCGGCGTCGCAGAAAACGACAAGATCGGCGGCGGCCGTCACCTTATGGCCAGATCAACTAGCAGGTGCGGTCGTCGCGATCGGTAACGCGCCCACCGCCTTGTTCCGTTTACTGGAAGGGTTGGCAGAGGGATGGCCTACCCCAGCGCTTATCCTCGGATTTCCGGTTGGTTTTATCGGCGCCGCCGAATCGAAGGAGGCACTGATCGAAGGTGCCCATGGCGCCCCCTACATTACCCTGCGCGGGAGACGCGGCGGCAGCGCGTTGGCGGCGGCAGCGGTCAACGCCCTGGTAGATGTTTCCGAATGAGTGCCTGGCTGCATATCGTCGGCATCGGTGAGGACGGAGTCGCCGCTCTGCCGGCAGCGGCGCGGAACCTCATCGACAATGCGGAGGCCCTGATCGGCGGCGACCGGCACTTATCGATGGTGCCCGAAGACCATCCTGCCGAACGGCACCGGTGGGAGTCGCCATTGCGCAAGACCGTCGCCCGACTGGGAACGCTGCGCGGCCAACGAGTTGTCGTTCTGGCGACCGGCGACCCGATGAGTTACGGCATTGGTGTCACCCTGACCCGTGAATTCGGCACAGAGGCAGTTTCTGTGCTGCCGGCGCCCGGCGCGTTTTCCCTGGCCGCTGCCCGGATGGGCTGGCCCTTGCACGAGGTAGAGTGCCTGACCCTGCACGGCCGGCCGCTGGAGCTGCTCAATCTCCACCTCCGGCCGGGCGGTCGTCTTTTGATCCTATCGGAGAATGGCGGCACACCGGCGCAAATCGCCAATCTGCTGTGCAAAAAAGGGTACGGGCCCAGCACGATGACGGTATTCGAACATATGGGCGGTGCGGCGGAGGCCGCGCACACCGGTACGGCAGAAACTTGGGGTGAGCGGTGCACGGCCGACCTCAACACCGTCGCGGTCAATTGTGCCGCCGACACCGACACACAAATCCTGGGCCGAACACCGGGACTGCCGGACGCCGTCTTCGTCAATGACGGGCAGCTGACCAAGCGTGAGGTTCGCGCCACCACCCTCGCGGCGTTGATCCCACAACCTGGCACAGTCCTCTGGGACGTTGGCGCGGGTTGCGGTTCGGTAGCGATCGAATGGATGCGGGCCGGCGGCAAGGCGGTTGCGATCGAACGGAATGCCGATCGCTGCGCGGCGATCGCCCAGAACGCCGCGTCCCTGGGCAC
>JAPPPC010000320.1 GCA_028817685.1 Rhodospirillaceae bacterium | reverse complement strand
CTGTTAACCTTGGTTAACGGGGCGCGAGCCGAATGGCGCTGTCGAGCCTGACACCCTCGCCATTCATGATCGGGTTGTCCACCATATGCATCACCAGTTTCGCGTACTCTTCAGGCGTCCCGAAGCGCGATGGGAAGGGAAGTGTCGCCGCCAGATTGTCCTGAATCTCCTGGGGCATCCCAAGCAGCATCGGGGTCGCGAACAAGCCCGGCGCAATCGCCAGGACGCGGATTCCGCTGCGCGCGAACTCCCGGGCCGCCGGCAGGGTCAAGCCAACGATGCCGCCTTTGGACGACGAATAGGCGGCCTGACCGATCTGCCCTTCATAAGCCGCGACCGACGCGGTGTTGATGATAATGCCGCGTTCGCCATCATCGTTCGGTTCCCGGCCTGTCATGTCCGCCGCCGCCAACCGAAGCACGTTGAAGGTGCCGATCAGATTGACATTGATGACTTTGGCATAGACTTCCAGGTCGACCGGTCCGTCGCGGCCGACGATGCGGTGCGCGGTGCCGATGCCGGCACAATTGACGCAGATTGCCGCGGCGCCATGGGCGTCGCGCGCCGCCGCCACCGCAGCCTCCGCGCTCGCAGCGCTCGACACGTCGCATTCGATCGCCAGGCCGCCGATTTCCGCAGCGACCTGGTTCGCGGCATCCATGTTCATGTCGAAGATTGCGACTTTCGCACCCGCCGCCGCGAGCGCACGGGCAGTGCCCGCGCCCAGGCCGGAAGCGCCACCCGTCACGATAGCTGAAGTTCCTTGTACGTCCATGGTCCGATCTCCCTAAATATCGGCGCCGGATATAGCAGATCGCCTCGACCCTCACCATATGCAGATCCATGAGCGACAATCCGCCGCCCGGATTCGATCTGGGCGACTATGAGACCCAAGAAAGGATGGTCCGTGACGGGCTATGGACCAAGCTGCGCCGTGCCATCGGCAGCATTGATTTCGCGCGCGAAGCCGTTGCGGCATCGTACTGCGCCCGAGACCCGGCAACCCCCGCCCGCGTCAAAGCGATCCTGATCGGTGCGCTGGCCTATTTCATCCTGCCGACCGATGTAATTCCCGACGTTCTGGTCGGGTTGGGCTTCACCGACGACGCCGCGGTCTTCTGGGCAGCATGGCAAGCTGTTAGCAGCCACATCACGGAAGATCACCGGCAGCAGGCCGACATAGTCTTAAAACGTCAGGACATCGAAAAATCCGATTGAACATGTGGCGGCCAAGGTGCCGATCCGCCGAAACCGTGGAAACGGCGGCACCGGCACCAAGGCCTATCCGGTATTAGGCCGCCACCTGTTCCGCAGCGGCAGCACTGCGCATGACGCCTGACAGGATCCCGTATGCCGTTTCCCAGGCATCCGCAGCCTCTTCTGACCATACGTCCCCGAGGCCCTGTTCGAGGGTCCAGAGCAACGCAGACCCGACCGCGTCGTAGTGCGAGTCGGCCACACCGTAGGCCACGTGACGGCGCCCCAGCGCCTCAACGGCGGGAAGTAGCGTTTCCAACTGATCGAGATTGGCCACCGCGACGCCGATCATGGTCATCAATTTTTCGCCCTGCGCAGCCATATCGGCCGATGCAAAAAGCGGTCGGATGGTTGGATCCACTTCGAACAGCCGGTCGTAAAACAACGAAGCTGCGGTTTCGGCAATCGTTCCGACCTGTTCCCAGGTTTCCCGCACGATATCTTTCTGTTCCGGGGTCATTTTCTGTCTCCTAAGTCTTTCGATTAGCGATTGGCGGCGATCAGGTGGCTGGCTTTAACCGCCTGCTCCGCATCACAGTAAATTTTCCGCGCAATTCGAGCGCCGAAACCCGTGCCCCGCCGAAGGTGGCGGATGATCCAGCGGACGATGTCCACTGCGGATTGCGCACGCTTGGCCCGGGCGCGGTTCAGGGCTCGGTATTTGACCCGCTCCCATTCATCGGTGGTGGTGAAGTGGAAATATCCCGCACCGGGAAATATTTCGTCTCGATCGTTCATGTCTGCCTCCAATAGATGTTTGCGACGACTCGTGCCATCGCGGTTGAAGGCGTTCTAGCGCTTGCATTAAATCATGAAAAATGAATAATTATGATGTTTTTGTTCTCAAAATGAGAACCATGGAACTTTCCGATCTTCGCATCTTCCGGGCTGTTGTTTCCGAAGGCGGTATCACCCGAGCCGCCGAGAAACTGCACCGCGTTCAATCGAACGTGACGACTCGCGTCCGCCAGCTGGAAGAAGACCTCGGCGTCGCGCTGTTCATCCGCGAAGGCAAAAAGCTCCACCTGTCTCCCGCAGGTCAGACGCTGCTCGGTTATACCGACCGGCTGCTTGATCTCGCGGAGGACGCCCGCGAGGCGGTGCAGGACGCCGAACCGCGCGGCACCTTGCGGTTGGGCTCGATGGAAAGCACAGCAGCGGTTCGCCTCCCGGCGCCCCTGAGCCGGCTTCACAAACGCTATCCCGAACTGACGCTGGAACTGCGTACGGGGAATCCGCAGCAGCTCGCCCGTGCGGTCCTTGAAGGTGAGTTAGATGCCGCCCTCGCGGCGGAGCCGCTTGCGGATGCGCCTTTCGAGAAGGTGCCGGTTTACAACGAAGAACTCGTTCTCATCGCCGCGGCCGACCAGCCGCCGATCGAGTCGGCGGGAGATGGCGCGCCGGGGACACTGCTCGCCTTCGAAAACGGCTGTCCGCACCGCAAGCGTCTGGAAGACTGGTTCAGCGGCCAGGAGGAAATGCCGGAACGCATCATCGAACTGGGCTCCTACCACGCCATGATCGGCTGCACGGTGGCCGGTATGGGAGTCGCGTTGCTGCCGAAGAGCGTGCTGGACGGATTCGCGGAAAAGAAACGTTTGAGCGTCCATCCGCTGCCGCCGGGACAGGATCATGCCCAGACCGTGCTGTTCTGGCGCAAGGGTGCGCGCTCGCCCAAGATCGACGCGCTGATCGAGGTGCTGCGGGAAACCGCGACGGATTGACGCGAACCTTGAGCGCTCTCTCAAAATAGCGAACACTGGTGGGCCCGAATGCAAAAAGGGTCTTCGCATGGATCTCCAACCCTTGTTCGAACCGTCTTCCGTTGCCGTGCTGGGGGCATCGACCCGACCGTCGGTCGGGGGCGACATGATCGAGACATTGAAGCGGTTCGGGTTCGCCGGCGGGATCTATCCGGTCAATCCGAAATACGACACACTGCTCGACCTGCCTTGCTATCCTAGCCTGACCGACCTGCCGGCGGCGCCGGACATCGTGGCCTTTTGTGTGGGTCCAGGGCGAATCCCGGAAAATTTTCGCCTATTGCCGGATATCGGGGCCAAGGCGGCGGTGATCTTCGGTGGCGGCTACGCGGAAGAGGGTGAAGCCGGACAGAAGATCCAAGCAGAAATTGTCGACATCTGCCAAAAGGGCGGCATCGCGCTGTGCGGTCCGAACTGCATGGGGGTGATCAATCCGACTTATGGCAGCGCGACCTATCTGCAGCTCGCGCGAGAGCCGGATGCCATCAGGGGCAATGTTGGACTGATCTCGCAAAGCGGCTCGATATGCATCAGCCTGCTGTCGGATGTACGGCGCTTCGGGTTCAGTCTCGTCGCGTCCTCCGGGAACGAAGCGGTCGTAAATGCCGCCGACTATCTCGAATTCATGGTCGATCACGACGCGACCAAAGTCATCGCCATGTTCACCGAAACGATCGCCGATCCGGAACGCTACGTCGCGGCGCTGGACCGCGCCGCGGACAAGGGCAAACCCGTCATCGTTCTCAAGGTCGGCAAGGCGGAGCGGTCGCGGCAGGCCATTACCACGCACACCGGAGGCCTGGCCGGCGACACCCGCATGTTCTCGGAAGTGCTGCGCGCCCACCGCGCCATCGAGGTCGACGATCTAGACGAATTCGTGGAAACCATTGCCGCATGCCAAGGCACACCGCGCCCGCACGGCAATCGTCTCGGCGTTATCACAAGCTCCGGCGGCATGGCGGAGCTCATCCTCGACCGCGCCGACGACACGGGGCTGCAATTGCCGGCGCTGCCAGAGGCCGATATGCAGGAAGCCGTGCGCGTGATCGGTGCCGTGTCCGGCGATGGCAATCCGCTCGACGCCTGGGGCAATGGTGATTTCAACAAGAACACACCGCACGGGCTGAAGGTCGTGCGTGAGTCGGACGCCAACGACGCCGTGGTTCTTTGCTACGACAATGACGACAACGCACCGCTCGGCTACATCGAAACCCTGATGGCGCGGGCGAAGTTTCTGCGGGAGTCTGCCGGGCAATCGGACAAACCGCATTATCAAATGACCATGCGCCCCGGCCTGCGCATCGAGGACCAGATTCCGTTGCTGCGGGAAGCCGGCGTACCGACATTGTTCGGCGTCCGCCAAGGGTTGCAGGCGATCGACCGGCTGAGCCGCTGGACCTGCGGCGGTCTGCCGGCACGGTCGCCGGCTCAAACGCTTGATGCGGCCGCTTTCGAATTTGCCGGTCGCAAGACAGTGAACGAGCACGACAGCAAACAGCTGATAGCGCGTTTTGGCGTCCGCGTTACCGAAGAACGGATCGTGACGAGTGCCACAGAAGCCGTCGAAGCCGCGCGATCAATCGGCTTTCCTGTCGTGATGAAAGCGGCGTCCGACGATATCGCGCACAAGACCGAACACGGGCTGGTGAAAATCGGTCTCGCCGACGACGGGGCGGTCGAAGCGACCTGGGCCGAACTCCAATCGATCCTCGCCGGGCTCGACGCACGGTCCGACATTCTGGTGCAGGAAATGGTTTCCGACGGCATAGAAGTGTTCGCCGGCGTGGCCTACCATGAGGGCTTCGGCCACGCATTGGCCTTCGGCATGGGCGGTATCGAAATCGAAGTCACTCGCGACTTCGCACTGCGTATGCTGCCGCTGCGCGACGGCGATGCCGAAGCGATGATGGGTGAAATTCGTGCCGCCGCCCGTCTCGGCCCGTTGCGCGGGCAACCCGGCGCCGACACGGCAAGCCTTGCCACGGTCCTATACGCCCTGTCCGACCTCGTCGCGAGCGCCGGGCCAACGATCCAAGAGATCGACCTCAATCCCATCAAGGTTCTGCCCGAGGGCCAAGGCTGCGTCGTCGTCGACGCGCTCATCGTCCCGGCACCAAAAGGAGAGTAGACATGAGCGAGGAACTGGTCCTCTACGAAACCGACGAGAAGGTCGGCATCATCACGATCAACCGGCCGGAGAAGCTGAACGCGGTCAGCCCGGAACTGCGAGGCAAGCTGTGCGATGCCTTCGCGCGGGCCGATGCGGACGAAACGACCAGCGTCGTCGTGCTGCGCGCCAACGGCCGCAGCTTCTGCGTCGGCTACGACATCAACACCGGCGACCCGGAAAAGGAGAAGAACCGCCACGACGCGATGAAGTGGCACGATTCTCTGACCGACGACATGGCGTTCGAATTCGCCCCCTGGGATATGCGCAAACCGGTCATCGCTTCGGTGCAAGGCCACGCGCTGGGCGGCGGCTGCGAACTCACGATGTTCTGCGACATCACGATCGCGGCGGACAACGCTCTTTTCGGCGAACCTGAGATCCGCTTCTCCAATGTCGGACCGGCGATCATCATGCCGTGGATCATCGGCTTCAAGAAGGCGCGTGAACTGCTGTATTTCGGCGATATGATCGATGCGGAAACGGCGGAACGGTTGGGCATGGTGAACCATGTCGTGCCGCTCGACGAACTCGAAGCCGTCACGATGGATTTCGCCAAGCGCATGGC
>JAPPPC010000882.1:18004-20414 GCA_028817685.1 Rhodospirillaceae bacterium | reverse complement strand
TGCGCTCCCTACATTAGGTGCACCCCCCGAACGGCCGCGGGCGGTCGCCGGTACAAGGAATTCCCTTCCAAGTTCCGGCGACCGCCCGCAACTTTTCGCCTCGATAATTCTAGCGCAGATCGACTTTAATCGGATCGCCAAAGGTGATTCCGATTCATCACGATTTGCGCTAGTCGAGCTGCAGTGTCAGGCTTTTCAGGTAGGCTGTCTCCGGCAGCGCGTGATGCACCGGATGATCAGGCCCGGCACCGGCGGACCGCAGGATACGACCTGACCGCCCGGCATCGCCAAGCCCCTGTTTCACCAAATCAGCGAACAGGTCCGGCGCCACATTTTGCGAGCAGGAAGCCACGAACAGGATGCCCCCTGGTGCGACCAGCCCTGCGGCGAGACGCGTCATCTTGCGATAGGCCCGGCTGCCGCGGCGGGCATCCTTCTTCGACTTCACGAAGGCCGGTGGGTCGGCGACCACCACGTCGAAGCGTTCCCCTTCGCGGGACAATCGTTCCATTTCGTCAAAGCTGTCCTGCTTTACGAACCGGCACCCCTCGGCGACCCCGTTCAAGGATGCTGCGTCCGCGGCCACCGCCATGGCCGACGCGGACCGGTCGACCATGACCGCTTCCGTCGCGCCTGACTTCAAGGCCTGAATCGCGAAGCCACCGCCGTAACTATAAAAATCGATCAGCCGGCCGCCCCGTGCGAGCGCCGCAACGAAGGCCCGGTTCTGCCGCTGATCGAAAAACCAACCTGTCTTTTGACCATGCGCCGGGTGAACCGCAAATGTCGCGCCATTTTCCTGCAGCACGACCGGTTCTTCGTCACTACCGCGCAAGGTTGCGACTTCCAGCGGCAACCCTTCCTGAACACGGCCCCGGGAGTCGTTGCGTAAGATCACCCTGTTTGGAGTGACCGCCCGGTCAAGCGCGCCAAGTATCGCATCGCGCCGGGCATCCATCCCCGCAACATTGCATTGGATGACGACGGTATCGCCGTACCGGTCGACGATCAACCCGGGCAATCCATCCGCCTCGGCATGTATCAGACGATAATAGGGTTCCGCGAACAGGCGGTCCCGCAGCGCCACGGCGCGGGCAATCCGATCCGAGAAAAAAGCCGTGTCGAGTTCGACATCCGCGGACCGGGCGATCAAGCGGCCGGCAACCAACGAATGCGGGTTGTATAGAGCCGTTCCGTAGGTTTCGCCATTGTCGCCAACGATCGTAACGGTAGCGCCAGAATCTATCGGTGCGCCGTCACCCTTAGCGACCTCGTTCGAAAATATCCAGGGATGGCCCGACTTCAGCCGCTTATGCCGGCCGGGCAATAGTTTGACGATCGGATGCATGGCGGGAGATTACGGAAGAAGTCGCGCAAACCCCACCGTAAAGTGTCGCGAAGGTTGGATATTGTGCTCTGCAGCATAAACTGTATTGTGCCGACCGCCCGGAGGCGGCAGGTCACTACCTTGAAAGTCGGCCACACCTTCGGTGATGCAATTCGTAAGGGTGAATGCCGTGCGAACCGGTGACGGGGCGAAAACCTTGGAAGTCGTGCGTGACGTGGCAAGCTTGCGCGCCAAGGTGCGCGAATGGCGCCGGCAGGATGAGACCGTCGGGCTGATCCCGACGATGGGCGCGTTGCATGACGGTCATTTGGCCTTGGTCAAGGCCGCCTTGGACTCCTGCGATCATGCGGTGACGACTATTTTCGTCAACCCGACCCAATTCGCCCCGAATGAGGATTTCGAAGCCTATCCGCGCGACGAAGCGGACGACCTTGCTAAATTGCAGGCGCTATCCGCCGACCTCGCGTTCGTCCCGCCGGTCGAGGAGATGTATGCGGACGGGTTTTCGACAAGCGTCGCCGTCTCCGGTCTGACCGAAGGGCTGTGTGGCGCGACTCGCCCGCATTTCTTCGGCGGCGTCGCCACCGTAGTCAGCAAGCTTTTGCTGCAGGCATTGCCGGACAAGGCGTTCTTCGGCGAAAAAGACTACCAGCAGCTACAGGTCGTCACCCGGATGGCCCGCGATTTGGACATTCCGGTGGAAATCGTCGGCGTGCCGACGGTCCGCGAGGCGGACGGGTTGGCGATGTCCTCGCGCAACTGGTACCTGTCGTCGGAAGAGCGGGCTGCCGCCCCCGCCCTCTACAAGGTGCTGTGCGATATCGCGGCCAAACTGAGCGCGGGTCAAACCAGCGCGGCGGCCATCGCGGAGGGTCGAACGGTGTTGGAGGCGGCCGGATTCGGACCGATCGACTATATCGAGGTCTGCGACGCGAGCTCGCTCGAGCCGCTCGAAACCGCCGACCGCCCGGCCCGCGTGCTCGCCGCCGCCCATCTCGGCCGCACGCGGCTGATTGACAACGTGGCGGTCGGTTAGACCGGGTCGCGGTTCAAGAAAACCGA
>JAPPPC010000882.1:0-17994 GCA_028817685.1 Rhodospirillaceae bacterium | reverse complement strand
ATTTCGTTAACTGCGATCGCGGATCGGCGCCGCATAGGCCAGCTCCACGTCCCAGGGGAACAGGATCCACGTGTCCTGACTGACCTCCGTCACGAAGGTATCGACCAGCGGGCGACCCGCCGGTTTGGCGTAGATCGTCGCGAAATGAGCCTCTGGCAGCATTTTGCGCACGACCTGCGCCGTCCGCCCCGTATCCACCAGATCGTCGACGATCAGCCAGCCGGCCCCATCCCCATCCACGGGTTTGAGAACATTGATGCCGCCCTGATCCTTATGGTCATAAGAGGCAATGCAGACCGTATCCACCAAGCGAACCTCGAGCTCGCGGGCGACAATGGCGGCGGGGACGAGGCCGCCGCGGGTTACGGCGACGATGCCGTCGAACGGTCCGATATCGAGCAGCCGCCAGGCGAGCGCCCGCGCGTTGCGGTGCAACTCCTCCCAGGATACCGGAAACTCCTTCGGCGACGTCATGCGGCCTGCCCTGTCGAGTCGACCAGCACGCAACCGGCAATCCGCCAGGATCCATCCGGTTGGCGCGCCATCATGTAGAGCGCCAATACCTGCTTACCGTCCGGGCCGGTGAACAGCACCCGCTGCACGTGGCGACCGTTCTTTTCGATCAAGTCGAGATAGGTAACCGCGCGCGGCCGGTAGACCGGCTGATAGGCTTCCGCCACCATCTTCAGAAACTTGTTCGGCGTTCCGAACATCGCCTGGATATCCGGACTTGCGAAAGCGAAAGCGGCCGGCGCGTCGTCACGCTGGAAGGCTTCGAGCTGTGCACCAATTATTTCGAGAATACCCGCGCGGCGGGCCTCATCGGCCTGTGCCGCAAATCCCGGCAGCAGAAGTACCAAAACGAGGGCAATGGCTTTCACCCGCATCGGCCGTCCTCTGCCGCTACGTCAGCGGACGTAAATTTGGACTTCGTTCGACTCGACATCCTGGCTGGCGCGCGAGGACAGCTTTACCCGGTTCGCCGGCAAACCCATATCGGCCAGCGTCCGCAAGACGCTTTCCGCGTTTCGCTTGCTCTGTGTGCTGCTCAAGGCCGCCTGTGCGGGGCTGCCGCGCTTCGGGCTGACGGCGACGAGATCAAAGGACGCGTTCGGCTTACGCTCCAGCGCGCGGCTGACCGCGTTGTACAGCGCCTGTTGGAACTGGATGTTCGGCCGGTCGAAGCGGATCACGACGAGCGGCCGCTCGCCGAGCGCGGGCCCGGCCGACTGCTGTGCCGCCGCACTGGCCAGCGCCTGGCTCTGCGCGAAGGCGCGGTTGACCAGGCTGGTGCCGTACAACTCGCCATTCTTCACCGCCAGCGACATCGTTGTCAGATTGCGCCGTTCGTTCGCCACATAGGTGGTCTGCCGCGAAACGTCCTCGCTAAGCTCATTCAACAGCCGGTCGATCAGCACGACGGTGCGGTTGACCTCGTCTTCCAGCACACGCAATTGCTGGTGATCCGCGTCAACGGCGCCGCTCAGCGCGTAGGTTGCGCGGACGCTGTCCAGCAGCCAGGCCGCAAGTCCGGCCTCGCCTGCCGCGTCGTTCGACAGCTTGTCCATACGAACGAGGCTCTCGGCGATCCCTTCCAGCTTTTGCTGCGCCTCGTTCCATTGTTTGACCAACACCGGATTGCCCGGGGTCGTGCCAACCTGCAGCTTGGAATTCATCGCAGCCACGACCTCGTGATAGCGCCGGGAAGAGGCGATGTTCTGCGACGATATCTGCGTCATCCGCTTGTTCAGGTCCCCGACCGAACGCTGCAGCTTGCCAAGATCGGTCCGCATCTGCGTGACCTTGCGGCCGACAAAGGTTCCGGAGGGTTGACCGGGTGCCGGGGCGGGCGCGGCGGCCTGTTGCGGCGCCGGCGCCGTGAAGGTCGGTTCCTTCGGTGCGGGAATGTCGATGCGCGTCGGCGGCGTCGCTTGCGCGGGGGCAGCGGCCGTGGCCGGCTTCGGCGGCCCCGCAGGATCTGACCCGGACAGGGAGGGCCACAACGTGTCTTCGGTACCGCTGCATCCGGCGAGCAATGCGGCTCCGAACAGAATCATGGAATATTCGCGAAATTTCATTCGAATACTTTGCCCCGAAAACCCTGTAATTCTACCGATCAAGTCCAAAAGTCCCGTGCGCAACTGCTTGCTTTTAGCAAAAATACAGACCTTTGGCTTTATTATTACATGGATATTAATGGAGCGTTATCGGGTCCACAAGCCGCATTTCCCGACGCCGGCAACGCCTGTTGCAAAACCGCAGCAATTGGGTCTTGCGACGCAGACCTGCATTGAGTAGGTTCCCTCGCCGCCGGACAGTGCCGGCGCTTCGCGCCCGTAGCTCAATTGGATAGAGTGCCTGACTACGGATCAGGAGGTTGGGGGTTCGAGTCCTCCCGGGCGCGCCAAGCTCTCAAGTAGCGAAGCGGTAGAGCAAACAAGAATCAGATCCTCGGCTTCGCCTTTTCCAGGGTTCGAATCCTCTCTGGCGCGCCAACATTTTCCATAACATAGCGTTCGCCGCAGGCTGTTTTCCTGAGCGTAACCTTATTTGTTGGAGCGGATACTCTGTTGCGGCGAAACACTTTGCTTGGGCGAAAGTTGGCGTTAGCAGCAGGCTGGGATTGGCGATGTTTAATTGTGAACCTTTCGCGCTCCACAAGCACTCAAACACAGACGCCAATGGCATGCCGGCCGGCCGTCCGCTCTTGACCAATCTACGGCATGTTGGCGGACGATAACGTTCGCTGCCGCGATGGCGCGAATTCGAATGGATGCATCGCATCAATCCTCGATCCCGGTCCGCTCCCGCAACGCCAGCCACCAACTATAAGAGTCGGGCCACTCGTTCCATTCGGGATCGACACCCAGCTGCTGGGCCGCGTGCACGCCCCAGTGCGGATCGTTCAGCGCCTCGCGGCCGATCGCGATCAGATCCGCCTGTCCGGCTTGCAGGATCGCCTCGGCCTGCGGGCCGTCCAGGATCACGCCGACGGCCATGGTGGGAATGCCGGTGGCGTTCCGGATGGCCTCGGCATGCGGGACCTGAAAGCCGCGGACGAGCTTCTTGCGCTTCTTGGCGTAGTCCATCAGCGAGTTTTCCGCCCTTATCCCGCCCGATGAACAGTCGATCAAATCGACGCCCCGCTTCTGGAGTTCGCGCGCCAGCACGAAACTGTCCTCGATCGTCCAACCGTCGGTCCGGTCATCCAGATCCTTGCGCCAATCGACACAGGAGATGCGGAAGAACAGCGGCGTGTCCGCGGGAAGATTCGCGCGCACGCATTCCGCGATCTCCAGCGCCAGCCGCATGCGGCCGGTCCGGTCGCCGCCATATTCGTCGTTGCGGCTGTTCGACACCGGCGACAGGAAGGAATGCAGGAGGTATCCGTGCGCGGCGTGGATATCGACCACGTCGAAACCGGCCTTCACCACGCGCGCCGCGGCCCTTCCGTAATCCTCGACCAGCGCCTTGATTTCGTCGACCGTCATCATGCGCGGCTGGTGCCAGCCTTCGATGGTCCGCCCGTCGGTTGAACTCAACGGCTGCCACGGCGTCTCGCCCTTGGCGGCCTCGGCCTCGCCGAGCGGACCGAGCCCTTCCCAGGGGCGCTGACGAGACGCTTTCGGCCCCGCATGATGCAGTTGCGCGGCGGCAATGGTGTTTTCCTCGTGCAGGAACTCCGCGATTTCGCGTAGCGGCGCAATATGGTCGTCCGACCAGATGCCGCAATCGCCATAGGTGTTGCGGCCCAACGGGTCGACGATCAGCGCCTCGGTCATCACCGTACCGGCACCGCCAACCGCGTACTTCGCGAGATGCTGAAAATGCCAACGCGTCGCTTTGCCGTCCGGTCCGGCCTTGTACATTTGCATGGGTGAGATGACGATCCGGTTCGGAAAGGTGACGCCCCTGAGTTCGTAGGGGCTGAACAGCTTGGATTGGAGCGGGTCTGGCATGAAAATTCTCTTAGTGCGGCGATCGGAGCGCCAAAAAACGTGTCACCGTCCGGCAAACCTGTCCGCCTGCGCGGCGGCGGGCCACCTTTGCGCCGGTCAAGCCTAATACCGGGGACGGGGATCGTCGAGTTCGCCAATCCAGTGTGCGGCGATGCCCATCACGCCACCTGTCGCCACGTGCAAAAAATGACCGGACTTCTCCATCACGACCGAAGCTGGGTCACTTAGCCCTCTGCGCCGGATCTCGGACATGGGGAGACCGGATTTTGTCAGGTTTTTTTTTGCACGCCGCCCGCGCTGTCGACGTGCAGCAGTGACGTATGCGGCCCCTGGCAGGCAATCAGCTTTATCAATAGCAGGCGCCTGCAGGCCCTGCATTCTGGTGTATCATTTTGGCCGACACTTCACCGAAGGATCGGTCACATGGATGCGAGAGCAGGATTTTGTGTGGTTTATCGTTTCAAAGTGCGCCCTGGCCTGGAGACCGAGTTTGAAGCCGCGTGGGCTCAGCTGACACAAGCCTATAAGAGAGACCGTGGCGGTCTTGGGTCTCGGCTCCACCGTGCCGAGGATGGGCTTTGGGTGGCTTATGCCCAGTGGCCGAATAAGCAAATGTGGGAGGAGTCGCGGGCGCTGGGGCCGCCGGATACCGCTGCAGGGCAGGCAATGGCGCAGTCTGTCGAAGAACGGCTGGACGCAATATTGCTGGAGCCGGTGAACGATCTCCTGGAACCCGTTCCAATAAAGTCCCAATCGTAGAGCCAGGCGAAGGACGCATGACCCTGGCGGGGTTTGTCCGGCTCCGCCGGACGGAAACCATCCCGACAATTCTCCCGACACCTCTCATAGTGGCGCCCGTTCGGCCGCGGAGCGGCGGCGGCGCGGGCGCCGAACGTTGCCGACGAAACCGCCGTTGGCTACCCTGACGCACGAGACCGACGTTTAGTGTGGACTGTTGCAACGGTTCGGGGGACCGAATGCCAGACAAACTGATCCTTTCTTCCGACTCGCATGTCTTCGAGCCGCCGGATTTATGGACGCAGCGAATCGACAACGCCTTCAAGAGCCGCGCGCCGCGCATGCAGCGGGTCGGCGACGTGGACCATCTGGTGATCGAGGACGGTCAGATGATTGCCGGCATCGGGCTGATCTCGAATGCCGGCGCCCGCTTCGACGCGCCGGAGACGATCTCCGACCACGCAAGTTTCGACGACGTCCACCAGGGCGGCTATGAACCGGACCAGCATCTGCGCGATATGGTGATCGACGGCGTGTTCGGCGAAGTCCTCTACCCGTCGCAAGGCCTTTTCTATTACAAGGTCGCGGATCCGGCGTTGTTCTCGGCGATTTGCCGGGCCTACAACGACTGGCTCGCGGAGTTTTGCAGCGCCGATCCGGAGCGTCTCAAGGGCATCGCGATGATCAATGTCGATGATGTCGCGGACGCCGTCGGCGAACTGGAACGTACGGCCAAGCTCGGCTTTGTCGGCGGCATGATCGCCGAATACCCGTTGGAGGAACGGCGCTACGACCATCCCGATTACGAACCGCTGTGGGCCGCGGCCGCCGCCCTGAACATGCCGCTTAGCCTGCATACGGCGACCCGGCGCGTGCAAAGCAACTCCGCCCTGGGAGAGCGCAAGGTGCAGGACGCCAGCCGGCGGGCCACCAAGGCGTTCTTGCCGGCGCTTTCCCTGTGCGACATGATTTTTGCCGGCGTGTTCGAGCGGCACCCCGACTTTCGGCTCGCTATCGTCGAGTTCGAACTGTCCTGGCTGCCCTATGTTTTGACAAACATGGACTACACCTACCGCGAGCGGAACGAGGAGGCGATGTACCGCTTCAAGGGGGACACGCTGCCGAGCGATTTTGTCGCGCAGAACGTCTATCTGAGTTTTCAGGAAGACGATGTCGGCATCCGGCTGCGCGACCGCATCGGCGGCGACAGGATGATGTGGGGCGCCGACTATCCGCACAGCGAATCCACCTTCCCGCGCTCGCGCGAGGTGCTGGACAGCATTCTGCAGGATGTGCCGGAAGAAGAGAGAGCGAAGATCGTTTGCCACAACACGGCCGCACTCTATGGCTTCGATCTGGCGCGCATATCCCAACCGCCGGCCGAACACCGGGGCGCAGCGGAGTAAGCCGCAACGGTTTGCGCGCGAATTGGTCTTTGAAGCAACGCGCAGCATTACGGACGGCCGTCGCCTTTATACTGCGACGGGCATGAAACGCCGGCGCCAAACGCGCCTGTCTGTTCTGCCCGGCTATCGGTTCCGATAACCGCTTCGGACATGGCACCTCAGCCGCGGATACCGCGCGGGTGCGGTGCGCGAAATTGAGTTTCGCCGTCGCGTCATGCAAGAATATCGGCACGACATCCACTTTGAAGATACCGACAGGGCTACGCAGAGCGCTTTCGCGGGACCGCGGAACAAGCGAGGACGGGATGATCAGGATTGGCATCGATATCGGCGGCACGTTTACCGACTTTGCGATCAGCCGCGATTCGGCGGAAGGCTATGCCAACATCACGAGCTTCAAAGTACCGTCCACGCCGCCGACATTTGCGGATGCCGTGCGCACCGGCCTGGACGAGATCATCGACTCCGGGAAGATCGCACCGGACGAGGAAATTCTTCTGGTCCACGGCACAACGGTCAGCACCAACGCGGTGATCGAACGCAAGGGTCCGCCCATGGCGCTCTTCGTGACCAAGGGATTCGGCGACCTGCTGAACATACAGCGGCTACGGCTCGACAAGCCGGTTGATCTGTTCAACCGCCGCACCACGCCGCTGGTGGCGCGCGAGCATGTCTTCGAGATCGACGAACGCCTGCTTGCCGACGGCACGGTCCAGCGGGCGCTCCCCGCGGATGAAGTCGCCGCCGCGGCGGCCAAAGCGTCGGCGGCCGGGGCGGAGGCGCTGGCCATCTGCTTCCTGCACAGCTACCGCAATCCGGCGCACGAAATCGCAGCGCGTGAGATCGTCGAAGACGCCGCCAGCGGTCTTGCGGTGACCGTTTCCAGCGAGATCTGGCCGCGGCAGAACGAATATGAACGCGCCGTCGTCGCGGTGTTGAACAGCTATGTGAAAACGATCATCGCGGACTATCTCGGCGAAATCGAAGCCTATCTAAAGGAGAAACTGCCCTCCGCGCGGTTGTTCATCACGAAATCGAACGGCGGCGTCATGGCCTGCGACATCGCCTATCGCCATCCCGTGCATACGCTCTTGTCGGGCCCCGCGGCTGGTGTTACCGCGGGACAATTCGTCGGCGATCTGCTGGAGATGCCGGACCTGCTTACCATGGATATGGGCGGCACCAGCACGGATATGTCGCTCATTCGCGCGGGGCAGGCCCAGGTGTCGACCCAGGCCGAGGTTGGCGAATTTCCCTTGATGATGCCGGTCACGGCGATCGAGGCAATCGGCGCCGGCGGCGGCTCCATCGCCCGGATGGACGGTCCCGTCCTGAAGGTCGGTCCGCAAAGCGCAGGGGCCCGCCCGGGTCCCGCCTGTTACGGCCAGGGCGGCGAGATCCCGACCCTGACCGATGCCTATCTCGTCTGCGGCTACATCAATCCGGATTATTTCTTGGGCGGCCGCATGGCGTTGCGGCGCGACCTCGCAGAGCGCGCCATGGCACCGCTGGCAGAGGCCATGGGCGTCGATGTGGTCAGCGCGGCGCAAAGCTGTATTACCGTCGGCACCTCCAACATGCTGACCCGGGTGTTGCCCTTCCTCGCCAAGCTCGGCGTCAGCCCGCGCGAGCTGACGCTCGTTCTCTATGGCGGCGCGGGCGCGGTGCACGGCCCGCTGCTGGCGGAAGAAATCGGCATCGAACGGGTCATGGTGCCGCGAACACCATCGGTATTCTGCGCCGTCGGCGGGCTGGTGTCGGATTTGATGCATGACTCCGTCCGCACAGTACATGGGTTGGAACTGGACGGCGCCGCCTTGCGCCAAATTTTCGAGGAGTTGGCGAGCGACGCGCGGTCATGGTTGGCGGCCCAGGCGGATCCCCGCTGGTTGTCGGGTACGGACGTCGAGTATTACGCCGAGATCAATTACGCCGGACAGTCCTTCCAGGTCGACGTCGCCCTCGACCAAGGGCTTGTTTCGGATGGCGACATGGCCGGGATTGCCGAAGCGTTTCACGCCGAACATTTGCGGCTTTACAACCACGCCGATCCGCAGGCGCCCATCCAATTCCAGCAACTTCGAACCCGGGCCTTGAGCCGGATGACGAAGCCCGAGGCGATACCGCTCGCCGGGCCAAGTTCCGATATCGAAGCGGCTTGGCTGGAAAACCGTCGATTGCGGCTGCAGGACGTCTGGCACGATGATGTACCCGTCTATCGTCGCGACGCACTAGGACCCGGTCACAATATCGCCGGACCGGCCATCATAGAGCAGGGCGATGCGACGATTTTGGTACCCGCGACATATACAGCCGAGGCTGGGAAATACGGCGATCTCACATTGACGAGGAAGGGATGATATGGACCCCGTTCGCACCGAAGTGATGACGAACCGCTTCTCGGCCATTGTCGAGGAAGCGTCGCAGATCGCCTACCGGACCGCACACACCACCTTCGTCAAGATGACGCAGGATTACCAGGTGGGGCTGGCCACGCCGGAAGGCGATTTTTTTGCCTATCCCTATATGTCCGGTGTGACGAGCTTCATTGGATTGTCGCTGAAAGGCGGCATCGACGCGGTGGGGCTGGAGAATTTCTCGCCGGGCGATGTCGTGATCTGCAACGACCCGTTCGGCAGCGACGGCATGTGTACCCACACGATGGATGTCCACCTGCTGCGGCCAATCTTCCGCGACGGCCGCGTAATCGCTTTTTCGTGGGCCTTTATCCACTCATCCGATATCGGCGGCGCCGTGCCCGGCAGTATCTCGCCGACCAGCTCCGATGTGTTCCAGGAAGGTATCCGGCTGCGCGCCGCCCACATCTATCGCGGCGATGTGCTGAACCAGGAATTGCTCGACGTGTTGTGGGACAATTGCCGCATCCCGGAACAAAACTGGGGCGACCTTCAGGCGATGATCGCCGCGCTCAAGACGATGGAGCGGCATCTGCACGAACTTTGCGACAAGCATGGCCTTGGCGAAGTCGAGGCGGGTATCCGCGACACGATGGATTACGCGGAGTCGAAGGCGCGCCGCGTTATCGAAGCGATACCCGACGGCGAATACCGCTTCTCCGACTATCTCGAAGGGGTATGGGAACCGAGCGGCACGATCTTCATCAATGCAAGACTGGTCGTTGAGGGCGATGAGATTCTGCTCGATTTCACCGGCAGCGATCCGCAAATTCCCGCCGCGCTGAACTTCATCACCGGCGAGGGACCGCATCCCTTCCTGGCACTGGCGATCATCAATTACATCCTCACCATGGCGCCCGATATTCCGACGAATGGCGGTGTCGTGCGGTCGATGCGCACCATCGCGCCACGGGGGACGATCGTGAATTGCGACTTCCCGGCCGCAATGGGCAACCGGTGGGTCACGGTGATGCGGGTCTACGATGCGGTGCTCGGTTGCCTCAACCAGGCGCTGGACGGCGGTCCGGTGACCGCGGGTGCGGGCCAGGGCGGCATCATGCTGTGCGCCTATAAGGAGCCGTCGACCGGGCTCAGCCGCGCCGCGGTCGTCCAGCCTATGATCGGCGGGTCGGGCGCGCGGTCGAACGGCGACGGCGTCGACGGTGTGGACGGGCCGTTCGGGTTCCTGCGGTCGACGCCAATCGAGTATGTCGAGGTGGAAACGCCGCTGATCGTGAATCAGTTCAGGCTCATGGAAGATACCATCGCAGCCGGCTATCACCGCGGCGGGGCGGCGGTCGTGATCGATGTCGAAAATACCGATGTCGAAGTCACCTTCACCGTGCGCGGCGTCGACCGTTATGTCTTGCGACCCTGGGGCACCAAAGGAGGGCAGCCGGGCTCATGCGGCGGTGCGTGGCTCAATCCGGGCAGTCCCGCCGAAACGGATATCGGCAAGATCAAGGTGTTGACGCTCGGCCATCGTGACGTGCTGCGGATGATCACGCCGGCCGGTGGCGGTTACGGTGACGCGTTGGATCGAGAAATCGAGCGCATTTGGAGCGATGTCAGTTCCGGCCTGTTGTCGCGCGATAGGGCAGCGGCAGACTACGGTGTCGTATTCGACGATGACGGCATAGACGCCGAGGCCACGGCGGCGCGGCGAAGCGAATTGCGGGCAACGCGAAAGGCACCGTCCGCGTTTGAATTCGGTCCCGAACGTGAGGAACACGACCGCATTTGGCCGCCAGCCATTCGTGCCGAGCTCTCCCAGGCGGCGATGGGGATACCCGCTTCGTTGCGCTACCCCATGTTGACCGATGTCCGGGCCCAGATGAATGAAGCCGGCGAAACCGTGACGGAAGCGAGCCTCAAGGCCGCGCTGGCCGATTGGGTCGCTCGCCACGGCGGCACACGGGCGGGGTCGATTGCCGCACCGGCACAACAGGCGGCGGAATAGTTCGGCGCTGGGGAATTGCGGTGCGCGAGAAACGTGATGCTGCGACAACTTGACAGTTTCAGCCGCCGTTCTCTAGGCTGCGGAATAGAGGATTTTCGGGCGAAACGGAGCCGTCAACGGCGATCCGTACCCGGATGAGTAGCCCCTCACCAAGGGAATAACTTGGGGGGGCGCAGAGGGAGGCTAGAAGATGTTACGCGGACGTTTAAGATTCAAACATTTGGCGCTTGCTTCCGTTGCCGGACTGCTGTTGGCCACAGCGCCAGTCGGCGGCGAAGCGATGGCGCAATCGAAGGCCTGGCCAGACGCCTATCCCAAGAAGGGCGAAAACGGGGTTCCGGAGTCGGTCGACAAGCTGACGATCGTTGTCGACAGTTGGGGATCGAACGACCTCAACCCATGGAACGCCTCGCAAGTTAATTTCCTGAGCGACTACTACCAGCTGCGTCTCATGATGCAGGACCCCAACGGCAAACTGGTGCCCGCTTGGGCAACGTCAGTCGACCACACTGAAAAGGGACTGACCTTCAAGCTCAACCCGAAGGCGAAGTTTGCGGACGGGACCCCGGCTGATGCGGAAGCCCTGAAAAAGAATTTCGATGCCTTCCTCGGAAAGTATGTCGGCACGGCCGGTTACGAAGCGCCGCTCTGGAATGGCGCCAAGGCCAAGACATTCATCAAGTCCGTGACGGTGAAAAGTCCGACGGAAGTCTTCGTCGAGACCAAGGGCCCGAAACCGACCTTTATGTGGAACCTCGGTGGTAACGGGTACCATTTGTATTGGTATGGTAATCCAAACACCCTTCTCAAAGGGCCGAAAGAGTATTTGAAAGACCCCGCCGGCGGCGGACCGTACAGGATCAAAACATGGGACCCCGGCAACCGCATCGTGCTGGAGCGACGGGATGACTTCTGGGCGGACTATCCGCATTGGCGGAAGCCGCAAGTCAAGACCATGGAAGTCTTAACCGTTAAAGACCCGGCGGCGCGTTTTGCCATGCTGAAGAGTGGCCAGGCGGATATCGTCTATAATCTCCCCTGGGCCTTGGCGAGAACCCTCGTTCGATCCGAAGAAGGCACCCGCGGCGTGAACCCCGGGAAGGGCACCGAATGGACCCAGACCTATCAAGCCAATGGGATGCTGACGCTGACCTTTGGTTGTCCCATTCAAAAACGTGAAGCTGCCAAGCCTGCCGGCCGCAAGGATCAGGCCGGTGTCGACATTCCGGTGTGGAAGGTTGCGAAAGTCTGCGAAGATCATCCGACTCTCGACCGGCGTGTGCGCCGCGCGCTCAACATGGCAATCGACAAGAGCGCCATGTCGGCGGGTCCGCACTTCGGTTATTCCCGGCCGATTGGCTCGATCTTCCATGCGGGCTCGTTTGGGTCGCGCCCGGACAAAGTTCAGACCCCGTCGAAGTTTGACCTTGAGGGCGCCAAAAAGCTCATGAAGGAAGCGGGTTATGAGAACGGTTTCGAAATGGAAGGTCATTTCGGCCAGTTCGCAGGACGTCCTGGTATTCCAGAGGCCGCCGACTTCATTTCGAGCAGCTGGGAAAAACTCGGCGTCAAGATGACGTGGAAAGAGCACGATCCTTCGGACTTCGTCCGCGGGTTCCGCGCAGGCGTTTTCTCCAACGTTCCCGTGAACCTTCAGACCTGGGGCCGTCAGGATCACTCCGGCGTGCAAATCAGCTGGTACCACGCGACCAGCGGATATGTCGGAATGTACAATGACAAGGTGGAAGACCTGTACTTCGACGTTACGTCTACCTTCGATCCGGAGGAGATGAAAAAGAAACTGGCGCAATTCGAAGACGAAGTGTTGGGCCTGGAAGAAACATTCCCGCTCTATGGCATGACCTTGGTCAATGCCTACTCAGATCGGGTGTTGTCGCATCCCACCGTCGAACATTCACCTCACTTCAAGCACTACGATCTCGTGCTGATGCGGAAATAGCCGCACAGAATCTAGCAAAAAAGGGGCCTATAAATTCTTATAGGCCCCTTTATTGAGGAGTAGTGTAACTTGGGCCGCTACATTCTTAAGCGCCTTTTAGAGGGGCTTGTTACTCTTTGGCTGATTACTTTGGCCGTCTTCTTCGTCTTGCGTTTGGGCGGGGGCAATCCGGTTGAGTACATGCTTCCGCCGGAAGCGACACAAGCCGATGTTGCGGCGTTGACCAAAGCCTATGGCTTCGATAAGCCTCTGATAGAGCAATACTATATCTTCAATAAAAATTTGCTGCAGGGGGACCTCGGAACCGCCTTGGCCTGGGACAAACGGCCGACCGTCGAGGTTGTTTGGCAACGGGTTCCTGCGACGTTACAGCTCACGACCGCGTCGATGGTTCTGGCTGTTATCATCGGGGTCGTCATCGGCGCGATCTCTGCGTCGAGACCGGACTCGCTTTTTGATAAGGTGGGAAAAGTCTCCGCCATCATTGGGCAGTCGATGCCCGTGTTTTGGGTAGGTCTTCTGCTAATTTTGATATTCAGCGTCTATTTGAATTGGCTGCCGAGCGCTGGCGGAGTCGATCGCCTGGGGTGGAAAGGCATCATCATGCCGGCCACTTCGTTGGGCTTTTTCCTGATCGCATCGCACATGCGCATCGTTCGCTCGACGATGCTTGACGTCATGGAATCGGACTATATCAAACTGGTTCGCGCCAAAGGGTTGCCGACGCGGATGGTGATTTGGAAGCACGCGTTTAAGAACGCGTCGATCCCCGTCTTCACCCTGTTTTTTGTGAATTTCGCGGCCCTGGTTTCCGGTGCCGTGGTCACAGAAACGATCTTTTCTTGGCCGGGAATTGGCCGGTTGTTGGTCGATTCCTTAATTCTACGCGATTATCCCACGACGCAGACGGTGATCCTGTTCGCCTCCGCGTTCATCGTATTCATAAACATCCTCGTTGACGTTATGTACGCGTGGTTAGATCCGCGGATCAGGGTCTCTTAGGCGCAGGAAAGCGAAATAGTCATGTCAAATACTGCTACGACAGAGCCTGTAACTGGAGAAACTTCTCAGGAAGAGAGTAAGTCTTCCCAGCGGTTTCGTAAGCTGCGCGATGTGTTTCGCGGTGCGCCAATGTTCTCGCTGGTATTCCTCACCATTGCGCTTATTTGCGCTCTTTTCGCACCGATCATTGCGCCCCATAGTCCCATTGAAACCAATCCGGCGAACATACTGAAACCGCCTTCGATTACTTCGGGCAATCTGCTGGGCACGGACAAT
Organism: Rhodospirillaceae bacterium; assembly: GCA_028817685.1. Classification (GTDB taxonomy): domain Bacteria; phylum Pseudomonadota; class Alphaproteobacteria; order UBA8366. Next base: position 4,276 of record JAPPPC010000882.1, on the reverse strand, counting down.
CAGGGCCGCGATCTGTTGAGCCGGCTGATTTATGGCGCCCAGACCTCCGTCATGATCGGGGTGCTTTCGGTTCTGCTGGCAGCGGCAGTCGGTACTGTGATCGGCCTGGTAAGTGGGGTCTATCGCGGTTGGGTTGACCGAATTCTCATGCGCGTCACCGACGGATTTTTAGCGCTGCCCTATTTGATGGTCGCACTGACAGCGGTTGCCCTTCTTGGGTCCAGCGTTATCAACGTCATATTGGTTATTGGCCTGCTGCGATGGATGGGGTTTGCCCGCGTCTTACGGGGCGAGGTTTTGAAACTGATCGAAATGGACTTTGTGCGATTGGCTTTGGCGTCCGGCGCGAGCCGCACACGGATCATGATCACGCATGTCTTCCCGAACATCACTAATACGCTGCTGGTGCTGGCGACTCTGGAGATCGGGCTGGCCGTCATCGTGGAAGCGTCACTCAGCTTCCTCGGCCTCGGCGTGCCGAGGCCCATGCCGTCATGGGGCTCGATGCTGCGCGACTCGCAGCTGTATATCTATCTGACTTGGTGGTTCCCGATTATCCCCGGTATCGCAATCACCTTGCTGGTGATGTCCGCGAACCTGACCGGCGATTGGCTCCGGGACCGTCTCGACCCGACGCGGCGGCAGCTGTAATTCCAGGTGAGATCAGAGCAAGATCAGATGGAACCGTTCACGGTTCCATCTGATCCTGTGAATCTGATCTAGTCCGCTTGACCGGCCGCTTCCGCAGCCTCCGGTAACGGCTGGGTTTTATCGATCGTGTGAATATGGTCCGGGTAGAGATGGCAGGCCACGTGTCGTCCTGGTTCCACCTCGGCGAATTCCGGTCGGGACTCGCTGCAAACCTGCATGGCGAAGGGACAGCGGGTATGAACGGCTCAACCCTTGGGTAACGCTGCGGGGCTGGGAACTTCGCCGAGAATCGGGAGTTGCCAAGGCGGTGTGCGACCCGGCGGCGTGGCCGCCGCCACAAGGGTGGCAGCGTAGGGGTGGAGCGGGTTCGTGGTGACATCCTCGGAATTTCCCATTTCCACCAGCCGTCCCAAATACATGACACCGATGCGGTGGCTCATATATTCGACCGATGCCATGTCATGGCTGATCAGCAGATAGGCGATCCCTCTTTCTTCCTGAATATCTTTCAGAAGATTCAGAATTTGCGAACGGATAGAGACGTCGAGGTTCGATACGGGTTCGTCGAGAACGATGAGCTCGGGCTCCATGGTCAGCGCCCGCGCGATGCCGATCCGCTGGCGCTGGCCGCCACTGAATTCATGGGGGAATTTCCGGTCACTGCCGTCTAGCAGATCGACCTCTTTCAAAGCCTTCAAGACCGCAGCGCGTTTCTCGTCCGCGCTGAAGCCATGGATTTCCATAGGCTCGCCGACAATGTCGCCAATCCGCATCCGGGGATTTAGGGCGCCATAAGGATCCTGGAATACCACCTGCACGTGACGCGCATATTCCTTGCGTTCCCGGTCCGACAGTCCGGTGATGGGCTTACCCCTGAACAGGATTTCGCCATCGGTCGGCGGATGCAGCAGCAGGATCAGGTTGGCCATGGTCGTTTTGCCGCATCCGGACTCGCCCACCAGGCTCAGCGTCTCGCCCGCACCGATGGCAAAGCTGACCTTGTCCACCGCTTCCACATAGCCGACGGTTTTGCCCCTGAACATCCCGGCCTTGATGGGGAAGTGTTTTGTCAGGCCACGTACTTCCAAACGGGTCTCAGGCATTTTCTTCCTCCATGAGCCAGCAGCGGACGCCGTGAACGTCGGATACCTGGTATTGGGGAGGCGGATCCCCGGTGTGGCATTTGTCCATCGCGGCACTGCAGCGTGGCGCGAACGGACAGCCCGGCGGCAATTGGCCGGGGTTGGGCGGCTCTCCCTCGACGCTTTGCAGACGATCGACTTTGTCGCCCAGAACGGGGATCGCACCCAGCAGCGCTTTTGTATAGGGGTGCGTGGGATTCTTGAATAATTCGTCCTTGGGCCCGGTCTCCACAACCAGCCCGCCATAGAACACCGCAATTCGGTCGCACAGGCTGCCCACGATGCTCATGTCGTGCGTGATGAAGATGATAGCGACGCCGGTTTGCGCTTGCAGCTCCTTCAGAAGCTCCAAATATTGCCGCTGCGTCGTCACATCCAACGCGGTGGTCGGCTCGTCGGCGATGAGCAAGGCGGGCTGCGGCCCGATCGCGGCCGCGCTGGCGGCGCGCTGGCGCATGCCGCCGCTGAGTTCATGCGGGAAATTCTTGATCCGCAATTCGGGCGCCCCGATCCTGACCTTGCGCAGAAGGTCGACCGCGTTCTGAAGGCTCTCTTTCCACGACATCTTCTTGTGGACCACGAGGGACTCACCTATCTGAGTGCCGATCGTGAAAACCGGGTCCATGGCGGCCATGGAGTTCTGCAGGATCAGCCCGATCCGCTTGCCCCGCACATCCTGCATTTCCTTTTCTGTTTTCTTGGCGAGATCTTCGCCTTCGAACAGGATTTCTCCCTTCAACCGCTCCGCGCCCCGCGGGAGCAGTCCCAGGATGGACATGACGGTGATCGTCTTGCCCGACCCGGATTCGCCGACCAGGCCCAACGTTTCCCCGGGCATCACCTGGAAGTTGACATCGTTCACCGCTTTGACGACGCCGACGCGGGTGAAGAAGTGGGTCTGCAGACCGCGAGCTTCGAGTAACGGAGCTTGTTCTTGTGTATTGCTATCCATGGTCACGCCGTGCCCTTACTAGATATTGTACGCCTTCGTCTTCACCTATAACTTCAGTTGTGCAGGCCCAAACGGGCCGCAACGCCTTCCTAGACGTTGTCGCCGGCCTGCAGCGCGGTCGCCATTCTTGGAAAGGATTTACCAAACTCATTGTCGGTGTTCGCAAGGTGTTGTCAAGCTGGCCCCGACCCGTGCCGGCGCCGCAATACGAGGCAGAATGCGGTGCGGCCGGCACCGAGAGGGGATGCTGAGTGGAAATCGGTTTCGAGCAAGAAACGGTATTGGTGACCGGTGCGGTCCGCGGCATCGGACGGGCTATCGCGCACGCATTCGCAGCCCGGGGGGCGACGGTTCACGCGGCCGATATTCTCGCTGCCGAGCTGGACGAGGTGGTCGCCTCGGCTTCCCCGGCACGCGGCGGTGCCATCCTGGCCCACCCCTTCGATATCACCGATAGCGCCGCGGTAGCGGACCGGATCGCGATGATCGAGAAAGACGCGGCGAACAACCGGATCGATGTCGTTGTCCACTCTGCCGGCGGCGTTCGCGGTCAGGCCGCCCAGCCGATCGAGGAGGTCGGCGACGACGAATGGCGCGAGATATTCGAGGTCAACGTCACCGGCGCCTTCAATCTGGTGCGCGCCGTGACGCCCGGGATGAAGCGTGCCGGCGGCGGCCGGATCGTCATTATTTCCAGCCGTGCCGGGCTCGGTGTTAGTCTTACCGGCATTCAAAGCTATGCGATGTCGAAGGCGGGCCAGATTGGGTTCGTGCGCCAGCTTGCCCATGAGCTTGGTCCGTTCGCCATTAGAGTCAACGCCGTCGCGCCCGGCTTTATGCGCACCAGTCCCGATTACGAGCGACAATGGCAATCATACGGTGAACTAGGACAGAAAGAGATGATCGAACGGGTCGCACTCCGCCGCCTCGGCCAGCCAGAGGACATCGCCCATGCGGTGCTGTTTCTGGCTTCCCAACAAGCATCATGGATCACCGGCCAGACCCTGGCGGTGACCGGCGGTCCCTGAACATGGCTTCTGAACGCATTCTCGCACTCGACGTCGGTGGTACCTTTACGGACGTCGTTCTTGTCGACCCGGCCTCTGGCTCTCTGACCACGGCCAAGGAAGCATCGACCCCCGGCGATCCGTCCCTCGGGTTCTTCGCCGGTGTCGACAAGATCCTGGGACAAACCGGAGTCACGGCGCCCGAGATCGCGCAGCTATTGCACGGTGCTACCGTCGCCACCAACGCCATTCTCGAGAACAAAGGCGCGAAGACCGGGATGCTGGTCACCGACGGCTTCAAATACCTCCTTGAGATCGGGCGCGCCGAGGTACCGCGCAAGGAAAATATCTACGCCTGGATCAAACCGAAGCGGCCGGTGCCGCCCCGGCTGATTCAGGAAGTGCCGGAGCGAATTCGTCTGGATGGGACGGTGGTGAAAGCCCTGTCGGAAGAGGCATGCCGTGCGGCGGCGCGCCGCCTGGCGGCTCTCGATGTCGAAGCGGTCGCCGTGCTGTTCCTGCAC
>JAPPPC010000023.1 GCA_028817685.1 Rhodospirillaceae bacterium | reverse complement strand
CCGGATACCCTTTGGGCCGGGAGGCCGGGCGGGGGCGGGGCGGCCGGCCCCCCCCAGCCGCCCCCCCCCCCCCCCCCCCGCCCCCCCGCCCCCGCACGCAGTTCTTCGACGGATTTGTCCGGTCGATACGGATTCGCACGTTTGGCGGCGATGAGTTTTTCGAGTGCAGCGCTGGCCATGTTGGTCCCCGGTTGATGTGACGTCGGCGCGTATTGTCTGCGGCGGGACCCGCCGGTGCAACACGGGCCCGTGAAACCGTCTTGTGTGGCGTGCCGATTGCCGCTTCAATCCATGCGGACAAGGGAGGTCGGTCATGCTGCGTGCGCTTGTGATTTTCGCGTTGTTCGGATTTTCGCTGCCGGCGACGGCACAGGAACGGGTCGATCTCGAACTGGTCTTCCTGCAGGACGCGTCTCGGTCGATCGACGATGTGGAAATCAAATTGCAGCGCGAGGGCTATGCCGCGGCCATCACCCATCCGGACGTGCTCGATACCATCCTCGGGGGCTATTACCGGCGCATCGTCGTGACCTATGTGGAGTGGGGCGACGAAACCTCCCAAGAAATCGTCGTCCCCTGGACAATCATCGACGGCCCGAAAGCGGCGGCATCTTTTGCGCAGAAATTGCGGACGGCGCCGCGCCTGGCGTCCGGACCCAACGCGATCGGCAGCGCCATCGCCAAGGGACACGATCTGATCGAGGGCAACGCCTATAAGGGCACGCGCAAGGTGATCGATTTTTCCGGCGACAGCTCCTACAGCGGCGGCGGCATCTACGTGCATGAAGCGCGCGCGGCGGCGTTGGCGGACGGGATCATCATAAACGGTCTGGCAATCCTCTGCCGTGACTGCAGCGGTCGGCCTGCGGACATCGACCTGGAACTGGCGTTCGAGACGATGATCATCGGTGGCCCGGGCAGCTTCGTCGTCACGGCGGACGGCAATACCAGCTTCTCCAAGGCGGTGCTGCGCAAGCTTCTGCTCGAGGTCGCAGCCGCGCCAACCGAACGCACGGCTAGGGTTGTTCCAGCAGACTGACGATCTGCGTTCAGCCGGTGATCCGGCTTTGTTGAGGAATAGGCGAGGCCCTGACCAACCGCCGCGCATGGCGGCTCAACTGGATGGCGGCGCAGGTTCCCGTTTAACCGCCGCCGACGATGACGACATGCTTTGTCACCGGGCCTTCTTATCCGGATATTGCGCAACCAGGCTGGCGGCGTCGCCCCAGCCCTTCTCGAGGGTCGTCATGCAGTCGACCGTGATCACCATCTTGGAGAATAGCCACCGGCCATCGACCCGTCGGCATTCCCAATCGTACGACCCCCAGCCGGCGTAGGAGTCGCCGTCGTTGGCGTGCAGCACCAGCCAGTTCGACCAGGCGGTGGCGCTGTCCGGCCCGGTGACGTCGATCAGCTCATTGACGATAAATCGTTTGCGATTGCCGAAGCGCCGTTGATAGCTCTTGAAGGCCCTGATCACATAGTCGCGGCCGCTTTGCTCGCCGCCGGACCAGGGTTTCGTTTCGAAGGCGACATCGTCGGTGAAGATCGCCGCGAGTTCATCATCGATCTCTTCGTCCATCGCCCGGGCGTAGCGACTGATCAGCCGCCAAATCTCGTCCTTGTCCTTCAGGACGCGGACATCGGCTTCAAGTTTAGATAGGCGGTCTTCTGCCGTCATGGGGGTTCCTTTCCAGATTTCTAGTTCCGGTCACGCAGCACGGCGTGAATATAGAAGGTGGCGACAGCTGTCGCCGCCGCGTGCATCAGGAAGGCGGCGGAATAACCGCCTCCTGTCGCGACGATCAGGCCGAACATCATCGGCCAGAAGGCGACGCCGGAGAGGGTGGCGAACTGCGCGCCGCTTGCCGCAACCCCGACGGCACCTGACGGCGCAAATTTGATGATCTCCGAAAAATAGATGCCGTTCCAGCCATGGCTTGTCGCGCCCAGCCAAAAACTGAGTATGGCGAGCGGAATGTACGACCACTGGCCGGCATACAGCGCCGTCACCGCGCACAGTATCGACGTGCCAGCGCAGAGTGCTGTCATCATCAGGTTCGCGGACACAATCCGGTCGGCAATGCCACCCCAGACCGTACGTCCCAGTACGCCGCCAATCTGCATGATGGTGAATAGAACGCCTGCCGTTGCCAGGGAGAATTCCTGCGTTTCGGTCAGGTAGACGACGAAGAAACTGGCCAGCGAAACTTGGGTGCCCGATAGGATGAAGCCGCTGAGGGCGAGGCAACGCAGCCGCGGTTCGCGCCAGACGACGCCGATTGGCTCCAACACGCTGCCGCCGCGGATAGTACGGGCCGGGTCGCGATCTGCATCGATCCGGGACCTGAGGGGTTGGATCGCGAACGCGATGGCGAGCGCGATGACCCCGGTTGCCAGCATCGCCAGCCGCCAATCGTACAGCGCGACCAGAAACGGCAGCAGCAGTCCGGCGATTGCCGTACCCGCCGGTTGGGCGGACTGTTTGATCGACAGGAACAGCGGACGGCTGGTTTCCGGCACCACGCGGGCCAGGATATGGGTGCTGAAAGGATTGACCGGACCGTAGCTGATCCCCAGCACGATTGCGCTAAACAAGGCGGCAATGGGATTGGACAGTGTCAGCAGGACGACGCCGAAGAACGCCAATACCATCGTAAGCTGACCGACGCGGATCGCACCGAACCGATCGCAAAAGGCGCCGGTCAGCAAACCGCCCACAACGCCGGAGCCGTAGGCGATTGCCGTGAAGGGACCGATCAGCGTGGCGTCTACGCCGATATCGGGCGCGGCGACCGGGGCGACGACGGCGACGCCGAACATGGTCAGCGACGCCGCGATTTGGACTCCGGACGTCGCGAACAAGGGGGCGACGGCTCCCCGGACCGTCACCGCCTCTGCACTCGATTCCGACACGAAACTGGTTCCTTCCCCCGGCGCGATACTCTATGCGGCATGGAACGCTGAGCCGCAACGGGAAATGGAATGGACCGTTACAGGACGAAATGCAGAATCAGCGCCGCGCCGCCGCAATAGGCAAGCGTGCGCAAAACACCTTGGTGGAAGCGGAACATGGCGATCGCCGCGCCGATAGTGAGCAGCAGCGCCACCACGTTCAGTGAGGCGGTATCGGGGACGGGGAGGGACAAGATACCGAAATCTGCGCTCCCCACCTTTGCGAACACAACCCGAAGCCCGAACCAAAAAGCCAGGTTGAGGATGACGCCGACGACAGCCGCGGTGATCCCGCTCAACGCGGCGCTGATTGACCGGTTGTCACGCAGGCGTTCGATATAGGGCGCGCCAAGAAAGATCCACAGGAAGCAAGGTACGAACGTGACCCAAACCGTCAGGATCGAGCCCAGCACGCCGGCCAAAATTGGATCGATTCCGACAGCATGTCGGTACGCGCCAAGGAAGCCAACGAATTGGGTCACCATGATCAGCGGTCCGGGCGTGGTTTCCGCAAGACCCAAACCGTCCAGCATTTCCGCGCCGGTCAGCCAGCCAAAAACCTCGACCGCTTGCTGCGCCATATAGGCCAGCACGGCGTAAGCGCCCCCGAACGTGACGACGGCCAATTTGCTGAAGAAGGCGGCTTCCTCGGCGAAGACATTGCCTTTCCCGAGAATGGAGAACAGCGCCACGACCGGGCCGGCCCACAGGATCCCGAACAGGACCAAGAGGAAGATCGAGCGTTTTCCCGAAGGGGCGGTGTGGTCCAGTTCACCGCGTGCCGCCATGCCGTCGATCACGCTGGCTTGCCCTGCCGCGTTCACGTCCTGCCCCTTAATGACGATGAACTGATCCGGTTTCACAAGGCCGCCGATGAAGCCGATCAGGGCGGCGCCCGCGACGATGGCGGGGAACGGAACGGCGAACAGAAAGATTGCGACGAAGGCGGCGAGCGCGATCAGATACATGGGCGGTGTCGCCAACGCACGCTTGCCGATCCGCAAGACCGCCTCGACCACGACGATCAGCACGGCAGCCTTGACCCCGACGAAGGCGGCGGCGACGACCGGAATTTCCGCGTACAGCGCATAGGCGATACTCAGCGCCAGCATCACCAGCGCGCCCGGCAGGACGAACAGAATGCCGGCAATCAGCCCGCCCAGAATCCGGTGCATGAGCCAGCCGATATAGGTGGCGAGCTGCTGCGCCTCCGGCCCCGGCAGCAGCATGCAGTAGTTCAGCGCGTGCAGAAACCGGTTCTCGTCGATCCAGTGCCGTTCCTCGACCACCATGCGGTGCATCAGCGCGATCTGACCGGCCGGCCCGCCGAAGCTCAGCAGCCCGATCTTGAGCCAGACCTGGAAAGCCTCGCCAATCGAGGGGGCAGTGCGGTGGGTTGTGGGCTCGGTCACAGAGGGGTCCAGCTTGATCATTGGCTCGCCGCTTGGGCCGGCCAATTGTGGGTTTCGGCAGTCGCGTTGCGGCACCAGGAATATAGCGCATCGTAGATCACCATGCCCTGAACAAGTGTTGCCCGATCGTCGTCATTCGCGGCGGACAGGCCGAGTGAGAGCGCCAGAAGCCCGGCCGCCTGCGGTTCCAGATCGAGCTGCCCGGTATCCGCGCCGCGCACGATCCGCGCGACATGATGCAATGCCTTGTCTTCGACACCGAACCGATCGAGAAAGGCATCGAAACTGCATTTGTCACCATCGTGACTGAAATCGGTGCCCTGGATATCGAAAGGGACCGCGTCGAACTCTACTGCGACTTGCTCGACCCATTCCGCCTGTACGAACAGGATTTCCGCAGTGGGGTCGGCGAAGCGTTTGATAAACCAAAGACATGCGATCCGGTCCACCTGCGGCTGCTCCCGTGTTACCCAACGTGTCGGACCCGCATAGAATTCCGGCAGCGCATCGGATTTTGCGACTGTCACACCGTCGGCGTCGATATAGGCCGCGATACCGCCTTCAACCACCCGGGCGTTGATCCCCTTGTGCCGCAGTCGCGCGACCGCGCTTTGGCTCATTTGATGACCGTGCAGGCAATTGACCACGACTTCCGCGTCCGCCGGGATTTCGCCGGCCCATCCGTCGAGGGTGCTTAAGTCGCGCCACTTTGCGCCGGCGATCACCCGGTCACCGCATGCAAAGGCTTCTGCGCAGCAAACATCGTAGAGTATGGGCGCGCGGGCCGTTCCGACACGGGCGGCGAGGTCATCCACCTGTATCCAAAATGAAGGCATTGACATAGCTAATTCTCCGATCATGGTCCTGTGATCAGAAAATGGCTAAAGTGTAGAAAGTTTTGAAACGAACAATTCTCACCTACCCATTAATAAAAATAATGCCGTCGTATGGATATCCTGCCAAGCACCCAGGTTTTGCGTACCTTCGAAACGGCGGCACAGCTGCTCAATTTCACGCGCACCGCTGAAGCGCTCAATCTGACACAGGGAGCGGTCAGCCATCAGATGCGGGAGTTGGAGACGCTGCTTGATACGCGGCTGTTCGAGAGAAAGGCGCGAGGGTTAGCCTTGAGCGATGCCGGACGTGCCTATCTGCCTTTCGTGCAGGAGGCCTTGGAAAGGCTGCGTGCGGGCGCGCATGCGCTGCGCCGGGACCGACAGGAACGGGCGCTAACCGTGACGATGTCCCCGAATTTCGCGAACAAATGGCTGGTTCCGCGGCTTGGCGACTTCGCCGACGCGCACCCGGAGGTCGATTTGCGGATCAGCGCGCTGCGCCGCCATGTGGATTTTGCCGTCGACGATATCGATCTCGGTATCCGGCACGGCACCGGCGAC
>JAPPPC010000119.1:7311-20525 GCA_028817685.1 Rhodospirillaceae bacterium | reverse complement strand
GCCTTCTTCGGCCTGTCGGTCAAGGTGCGCAGATCGGTTTCCACCGCATGCGCCGATTTCCATTGGTTCATGCCGTCCGGGCGGCCTTGGTAGACGACACCCTTGCTGTCGCAGATGATGACGTTGTCGTGTGGCATACCCATCGCCTTGAGCAGCTCGACACAGGCGATCGACGCGGCGCCGGCACCGTTCACCACCAGCTTCGTCGTCGCCAGATCGCGGCCGGTCAGGTGCAGCACGTTGATCATCCCGGCGGTGGCGATGATCGCGGTGCCGTGCTGGTCGTCATGGAAGACCGGGATGTCGAGGATTTCGCGCAGGCGCTGTTCGATGATGAAACATTCCGGCGCCTTGATGTCCTCCAGATTGATGCCGCCGAAGGATTTGCCCAGGAAGCGCACGCAGTTCACGAACTCGTCGACATCTTCCGTATCGACTTCCAGATCGATCCCGTCGACATCGGCAAAACGCTTGAACAGGACCGCCTTGCCCTCCATCACCGGTGTCGCGGCGAGCGCGCCGATATTGCCAAGGCCGAGCACCGCGGTGCCGTTGCTGATCACCGCCACCAGGTTTCCCCGGTTGGTGTAGTCGTAGGCGGCCTCCGGGTCCTTCTCGATGCGCAGGCACGGGAACGCGACGCCCGGCGAGTAGGCGAGCGAGAGGTCGTGCTGCGTGGTCAGCGGTTTGGTTGGGGCAATTTCCAGCTTGCCCGGCCGGCCGCGTGCGTGAAAGCGCAGCGCGGCTGCTTCGTTAATTCGATTGTCTGCCATGACGTGCCCCGGAATCCTACCCGCGTTCCCATTAAACGATTCGCCATCCTAAACGCGAAACTGGGTTGCAACGCAAGGCTTTAAGTCAACCGGGGCTTATTTATCCGGCAAGGGGCGGCCGTCGCAGATGCCAATCGGTCCGTTCCTGATAGGCGGCGCCCACCTGCAACAGCAACGGGTCCTGCCACCAGGCGGCCTCGAGCTGCAGCCCGATCGGCAGGCCGTCGGAGGAAAATCCGCAGGGCACCGAGAGGCCCGGCAACTGCCCGAAAGCGCCGGCATAGGTGTTGCGGGTGGCGTGCCGGGTCGCCTCCAAAAGGGATTTGTCCTCCTCGATCGGCGGGACCAGCGAGGGCAGGGTCGGCGACAGCAGCACGTCGATTTCGGCAAAGAGCGACTCGAGCGTCCGCTTCCAACCTTCGCGTACGCGTAGGGCGTTGGCGTAATCGACGGCGGTGAATTTCAGCCCTTCGGACATGCGGTCGCGAACCGGCTTGGTGAACATTTCCGGGTTGTCGCGCAGTCGCTCGGCATGGAAAGCGCAGGCGTCGGCGAAGATCAGGATCGTCGTCCAGCGCTGCATCTCCGATGCGCCGGGGACGTCGACATCGATTAACCGGGCCCCGCATTCTTCCAGTGTGGCGGCGGCCTGGCGCACCGCCGCCTCGATGTCCGGGTGGCAGTCGTCGAAATAGAAACTGCGCGGAACGCCGATCCGCACGCCCTCGATCGGCTGGCCGATCCGCGGCAGGAAATTCTCCAACGGCCGGTCCTGCGACAGTGGATCGCGCGCATCGTGGCCGGCGATCACCGCGAAGATACGCGCCACGTCGGTGACCCGCCGCGCCATTGGCCCGATCGTGTCCAGGGTGGCGCTTACCGGTGTCGAGCCGTGATTGGGCACGCGGCCATGCGTCGGGCGAAGCCCGCTGACCCCGTTGATCGAGGCCGGCAGCCGCACGGACCCGCCCGTATCGGACCCCAACGCACCCACGCACATATCCGCCGCCAGCGCGGCGCCCGATCCGCCGCTCGACCCGCCCGGCACGCGGCTCGGGTCCCACGGGTTGCGGCACTGCCCCGACACCTCATTGTAGGAGCGGATACCGAACGCGAATTCATGCATGGTCGCCTTGCCCACGACCACGGCACCGGCGTCGAGCAGGCGCTGCGTTACCGCGGCATTCTCGTTCGGTACATGGTCGGCGAAGAAGGGTGACCCTGCCGTCGTGCGCACGCCGGCCGTCGCGATATTGTCCTTGATCGCGATCGGCATGCCGTGCAGCAGGCCGAGCCAGCGCCCGTCCCGCGCCGCTGCGTCGGCGGCTTCGGCCTGGCGTATCGCGTCGTCCGCCGTCACCGTGATCATCGCATTGACCGTGCCGTCATGCCGTTCGATTGCGGCCAGGGTGGCCTCGGTCGCGGTCACGGCGTTGCCGGTCGATGTGTCGCTCATGGAATCACTCACCCGTTCGTGCGTCTCGCGGACCGTCATGATATGACGGGACCCATGAGAGCGACAGCCCGCAAACCCGCCGCGACACCGATGATGGTGCAGTATCTGGCGATCAAGGAAGAACATCAGGACTACCTGCTGTTCTACCGCATGGGCGATTTCTACGAATTGTTCTTCGACGATGCGGTTGCCGCCTCGGCTGCGCTCGACATTGCGCTGACCAAGCGCGGCCACCACAAGGGCGAGGACATCCCGATGTGCGGCGTGCCGGTCCATTCGGCCGACGCCTATCTCTCCAAGCTGATCGAAAAGAACTTCAAGGTTGCCGTCTGCGAACAAACGGAGGATCCGGCGGAGGCGAAGAAACGCGGACCGAAGTCGGTGGTCAACCGGCAAGTCGTTCGCCTCGTCACGCAGGGCACCCTGACGGAAGATTCGCTGCTCGACGCGCGGGCGCACAATCACCTGGCGGCGCTGGCCGATGCCGGTGGCCAAATCGGCTTCGCCTGGCTCGACATTTCGACGGGCGAGTTCACGGTGCAGCCGGTTGCGGTGGGCGATCTGGCTGCCGCCCTGTCGCGCGTCGCCCCCGGTGAGTTGCTGGCGCCTGAACGGCTGCTGGCGCGGCCCGATTTGTTCGACATCTTCGGGCAGTGGAACGCGGTGCTGTCGCCGCTGCCGAACAGCCGGTTCGATTCCGAGAACGCAAAACGCCGGCTGCAGGAACTCTATGGCGTCGCCGCGCTCGACGGTTTCGGCAGTTTCGGCCGGGCGGAGCTCGCTGCCGCCGGGTCGCTTGTCGACTACGTCGCCCTGACCCAGGTCGATGCGATGCCGCGTCTCGCCCCGCCAAGGCGTCTGGCGGTCGGGTCGGTGATGGAGATAGATGCGGCGACCCGCACCAACCTGGAGCTGATGCGCAGCCTGTCCGGCGGGCGGCAGGGCAGCTTGCTGGCTGCGATCGACCGCACGGTGACCGGGCCGGGCGCGCGCCTACTGGCCGCTCGGCTTGCCGCCCCGCTGACCGAAACTGTGGCGATCGACGACCGTCTCGACGCCGTGCAGTTCTTTATTGACGACACCCCCCGGCGCGCCGAACTGATCGCCCATCTGCGCCGATGCCCCGACATGATGCGGGCCTTGAGCCGCCTCACGGTGCGGCGCGGCGGCCCGCGCGATCTCGCGGCGATCCGCGACGGGCTCGATGTCGCGGCCGAGGTGCAGGCGCTGTTGGCGGGAACGGATTTGCCGCTGCCGGCAGAAGTCGCGGCGGCGGCCGAGGCGCTGATCCATCACGAGGTGCTGCGCGACCGGCTGGCCCGGGCGCTCGCCGACGAGATGCCGCTGCTTGCCCGCGATGGCGGGTTCATCCGTACGGGCTACGCGCCGGAACTCGACGAGCTGCTTAAGCTGCGCGACGACGGGCGGCGCATGATCGCCGACCTGCAATCGCGCTATCGCGGCGAGACCGGGGTCGACTCGCTCAAGGTACGGCACAACAACGTGCTCGGCTATTTCATCGAGGTGACGCCGCGCCATTCGGACAAGATGGGCGAGGCCTTCATCCATCGCCAGACCCTGGCCAGCGCGATGCGCTACACGACGACCGAGCTGGCCGACCTGGCGCGTGACATTTCCGAAGCCGCGGAGAAGGCGCTCGCGGTCGAGCTCTCCCTGTTCGACGATCTGCTCGGCGAGGTCGCGGCACGCGCCGATGCGATCGCCGCCGCCGCGAACGGCTTGGCCGCGCTCGATGTGGCGGCCGCGATGGCGGCGTTGGCCGGGGATCGGCGCTATTGCCGGCCGAAGATCGAGGAGAGCCTTGCTTTCGAGATCGAGCAGGGCCGCCATCCGGTGGTCGAGGCGGCGTTGGAAGCGGGCGACAGCGCCTTCGTGCCGAACGACTGCGATCTTGGCGATGACAAGCGGCTGTGGCTGGTGACCGGCCCCAACATGGCTGGTAAGAGCACGTTCCTGCGGCAGAACGCGCTGATCGCAGTGATGGCGCAAATCGGCGCCTATGTGCCGGCGGAGCGCGCCACCATCGGTGTCGTCGACCGGTTGTTCAGCCGGGTCGGAGCGGCGGACGATCTGGCGCGCGGGCGCTCCACCTTTATGGTCGAGATGGTCGAGACGGCAGCGATCCTCAATCAGGCCGGGCCGCGCGCCCTGGTCATCCTGGACGAGATCGGGCGCGGCACGGCGACCTTCGACGGGCTGTCGATCGCTTGGGCCTCGGTGGAGCATCTGCACGACGTCAACAAATGCCGCGCACTGTTCGCGACCCATTACCACGAACTGACCGGGCTCAACGCGCGGCTCGACCGGCTGGCGCCGCACACCATGCGGATCAAGGAATGGGAAGGCGATGTTGTCTTCCTGCACGAAGTCGCGTCGGGTACCGCCGATCGCTCCTACGGTATTCATGTCGCTAAGCTGGCCGGGTTGCCGCCGGTCGTGATCACGCGCGCCGAAGAGGTCCTGGCGACGCTGGAACAGTCGGAGCAATCCGGCGCCATCGCGCAGCTGTCCGACGATCTGCCGCTGTTCGCCGCGACCGCGCAGCGGGCTGCCGCACCGGTGGAAGCCAAGGAGTCGGCGGTGGAAACGGCGCTCGCCGATATCGATCCGGACGGGCTGACGCCGCGCCAGGCGCTGGAGGAACTCTACCGGCTGCGCGGGTTGCTCGACGAGACATAGGGAAGGGAACCCAGATGGATTTCGAACTGAAAGGCAAGACCGCTTTCGTAACCGGCGGCAGCCGGGGGATCGGCAAGGCGTCGGCCCTGGCCTTGGCGGAACACGGCGTCGATGTCGCGATCTGCGGCCGCACGCGCGAAACCTTGGATGAAGCGGTCGCCGAAATCGAAGCGAAGGGCGTGCGTGCCTGGGCGTTCGAGGCCGATGTCAGCCGGCTGGAGGACATCCAGCGTTTCGTCGCATCGGCGACGGACGCGGCGGGCGGCGGCGCGGACATTCTGGTGAATAATGCGGTGACTTCGATTCCCGCCCCGTTCGACGAACAGACCGACGAGGACTGGCAATACCATATCAACGTCAAGCTGATGGCCTATATCCGCTGCGCGCGCGAGGTACTGCCCCATATGCGCGAAAGGCGCTGGGGCCGCATCGTCAATATCGGCGGCATGACCGCCCGCATCGCCGCGCCGTTGCGGGTGACCAACGGCATCGTCAATGCCGGTGTGGCCAACTTTACCAAGCAGCTGTCGGGCCAGGTCGCGGGTCAGAACATCACGGTGAACTGCGTGCATCCCGGCTTCACGCTGACCGAGCGGATGATGCGCAACTTCGAACGCCGGGCCCGCGACGCCGGGGTGAGCGTCGACGATATCAAAGCGGAAACGGTGCGCACGATTCCCATGGGACGCCTGATCGAATCGCGCGATCTGGCCAACAGCGTCCTCTACTTCTGCTCGCCGCTCGCCGACATCGTCACCGGCCAGGCGATCGCCGTCGATGGCGGCTCCGGCGAAGCGATCAATTACTAACGGTCTAGTGCTGTCAGGAATGGAGAAAGCCTGATGAAGTTCTTCATTATTATCGTTGCGGCGATCGCTACGCTGCATCTCGTCCCTCCGGCGTCGGCACAGTTAAACCCGCTGTCCTGGATCAAAGGGGCGGTCGAAGCGGCGGTGGAGGATCGGAGCGCGGGCGATATAGCCAAGGACACGGAGATCGCAGCCAAGATCGTCGCCAATGTCATCGACAAGATGACGAGCGATGTCATCGCCATCAACGCGGATGTCTACGAGCAGGTGGTTATGCTGACCGGTAGCGTGGAGACCCTAAACCAGAAGAGTAAGGCGGGGCGCCTCGCGCGCGGTGTCGAGGGCGTCAAACGGGTCTACAACGACATCCTGGTCCAGCGGGATATCGACAAACAAAAAGGTGCGGTCGAGAACTTCGTCGACGATACGGTCATCGAAGGCAAGGTGAACGCGCTCCTGCTCGACGCCAAAGGCGTCAATGTGACCAACTTCCGCTGGCGCTCCGTCGGCGGCCACCTCTTCCTTTTCGGCCGGGCCCTGTCCGCGGCCGAGAGAAAGAAGGCGGTTGCGGTCGTTCGCGGCATCAAGGGCGTGACCCGGCTGACCGACCGGGTCAAGGTCCGACCGAAATCCTGAAGGTCCCGGGCATCTGAAAATCCGCGCAGGCGGGAAAGGGCTTCTTGTCATGATCGATTTCTATACCGCCGCCACGCCAAATGGCTGGAAGGTCGCCATCGCGTTGGAAGAAATGGAACTGGCCTATACGCCGCACCTGCTCAATCTCAGCGAGCGGACGCAACATGAGGATTGGTTCCTCGCCATGAACCCGAATGGCCGCATCCCGGTTATCGTCGATCATGACGCGGACGGTCTGACCGTGTTCGAGACCGGCGCGATCATGCTCTATCTGGCGGAGAAGAGCGGCAAGTTCATGCCGAAAAGCCGCAAGGGCTATTACGCCGCGATGCAATGGCTGATGTTCCAGATGTCGGGTATCGGGCCAATGCAGGGTCAGGCGGTCGCCTTCGAGCGGTATTTTCCGGAAGACGTGCCCGCTGCCCGCAAGCGCTACCACAACGAAACGCGCCGGCTTTATGAGGTGCTGGACCGGCATCTCGCCGATCATGAATGGCTGGCCGATGAATATTCGATCGCCGACATGGCCAACTGGTCGTGGATCCGTAGCCACCGGTGGGCGCGTGTGCCGACCGAGGGGTTGGCGCATTTGGAACGCTGGATGGCGGCGATGGCCGCGCGCCCCGGTTGCCAGCGCGGTGTCAATGTGCCCCCGCCGACGCGCACCGCGGACGAAACGAAACGCAGCGGCGCATCGATCACCACGGTTTAGAAGAAGCCGCAATCACGAGGGGGCAGGATCCCCGCTAAGGGAACCATGCCGACGACCGCCGCCTCCGACTCCCGCGTTCAACCGCTGCTGCAAGGCCCGATCGCGCCCATGCTGCTGTGCCTGGCCGGTCCGAACGTGGTGGCCGTGTCGCTCCTGACCGCCGTCGCCATTGCCGATGCGCTGTTTGTCGGACAGCTAGGGACGGTGCCGCTGGCAAGCCTTGCCCTGGTGTTCCCCTTTCAAACCCTGATGCAGATGATGGCGGGCGGTGCGATCGGCGGCGGCGTGACCTCCGCGGTGGCGCGGGCGTTGGGCAGAGGCTCGCGAGAGCAGGCGGCGGATGCGGCCTGGCACGCGGTGATCATCGCCGGCATTGGTGCGTTTGCCTACATGGTGGTGCTGGGCATCTTTGCGCGGCCGATCTTTGCTTTGCTGGGCGGCACGGGCGAGGCGCTGGAAGGGGCCGTGGTTTACGCGGCGATTGCGTTCGGAGGCGCCGCCGCAACATGGGCGTTTTATGTCTTGTCCGCGATCCTGCGCGGCACCGGCGATACGGTGACGCCGGCGCGTGCGA
Source organism: Rhodospirillaceae bacterium (assembly GCA_028817685.1). GTDB lineage: Bacteria > Pseudomonadota > Alphaproteobacteria > UBA8366. The sequence goes on along the minus strand of JAPPPC010000119.1, from coordinate 12,865 downwards.
TCATCGCGGGCAGCGCGGTACAGGTGGCGCTTTCGGGCGCGCTGACACTCGGCTGGGGCCCGTTCCCCAAATTGGGGATCGCCGGGCCCGCGACCGCGATGGTTGTCTGCCATGGGGGGGCGGTCCTTTATCTCGCGATGTGCCTTGCGCGTGAGAGTGCCGGGGTCCGGTTGCGGTCGCATCCGATCCGGACTGCGCCGATCACCGATATCCTGAAGGTGGGCGGCATCGGGCTCATCAACAGCGTGACCATCGCGGTCACGGTCGTGGTTGTCACCGGGGTCGTTGGCCGGTACGGCACGGAGGCCCTGGCCGGTTACGGGCTCGGCGCGCGGCTGGAGCTCACCCTCACACCGATCGCGTTTGGTATCGGGGCGGCGCTGACCGCGGCGGTGGGTGTCAATGTGGGTGCTGAACAGTTCGCCCGGGCGCGCCGCATCGCCTGGACAGGCGCTGGATTGACGTTCCTGGTGACCGGTCTGATCGGCCTTGTCGCCGCGTTGTTTCCGGGCCTCTGGCTCGACTGGTTTACCAGCGACCCGGCAGCCTATGGCTATGGCTTGCTCTATCTCGGGATCGTCGCGCCCTTCTACGGTTTGTTCGGCGGCGGTCAGGCGCTGTATTTTGCCAGCCAGGGCACCGGCCGTCTGGTGTGGCCGGTCAGTGTCGGCGTGTTGCGGTTCGTGGTGGTGTCGGGAACCGGCGCGGCGGCGCTGATCTTCGGTTGGCCGCTCGAGGCGGTGTTCGCCGGTGTCAGCGCCGGCCTTGCGGTGACCGGAATCGGGTTGGCGCTGTGCTTGCTGGGGCCGGACTGGCGGCCCCGGGCGTAAGGTGGAAAGAGACGACGATGCAGGAACGTATCCTTTCGAAGATCACCGTCATCGATATGACCGAAGGTGTCGCGGGCCCCTACGCGGCCATGGCGCTGGCCGAAATGGGTGCCAACGTCGTCAAGGTAGAGCGCCAGGCCGGCGATTGGTCGCGGTCGACCGACCACGTCAATGTCGATGGCGAAGAAAGCGCCAACTTCATCGCGCTCAACCGGAACAAGCGCGATATCGGTCTCGATGTCTCCCATGCGACCGGCAAGCAGATTCTGGAACGGCTGATCGGCCGGTCGGACGTGCTGATCTCGAACTACCGGCCCGGCGTCATGGGCAAGCTCGGCTTCGATTACGAACGCTGCCGGGCTCTCAACGAGGGGCTGGTCTATTGCACGATTTCCGGCTTTGGGCAGGACGGCGAGTACGCGCTGAACCCGGCCAGCGACACGATCATCCAGGCGATGAGCGGCGTGATGAGCCTGGTCGGGGAGGCCGGCGGCCCGCCGTTGCGGGTGGGATTCCCGCTGATCGATATGGCGGCCGCCAATGCGGCGGTGCAAGCGGTGCTGCTGGCCTTGTATGACCGTTTATCGGGTCAGAGCGGCGCCAATATCGATATCAGCCTGATGGCCGCCGCCCTGGCGATGATGAGCGGCAGCTACACGCGGTTCACGGCGTCAGGCAAACAGGCGGCGCGGCAGGGCAATCAAAATACCAACCTGGCACCGGCGGGCGCGTTCGAGACGTCGGACGGGCGTTATCTCAGCGTCGCGGTGTTGCGGGACGAGCATTGGATCAAGTTCTGCGCGGCGCTGGAGCTCGGCGATCTGGCCGAAGACCCGCGTTTCGTCACCAACGCCTTGCGGGTTGAGAACCGCGCCGTGCTGGATGACATCATCGTGCCGATGTTTGCGGCCCAGCCGGCGGCAGTGTGGCTCGAACGGTTGCGCGCGGCCGACATTCTGTGCGGTCCGATCAACAGTTTCGCCGATATCACGGCCGACCCGGCGCTGAGTGCGGCATTGCCCCTGGTCGATCCTCTGGTGCCGAATGTTCCGCAGGCGGTGGCCCTGCCCATCCGTTTCAACGGGCGCTATGCCGAGACTGTCCGGCGCGCGCCGGCGAAGGGCGAACATACGGCGGAAATTCTGTCCGAGTTTGGTTTCGGCGCCGACGAAGCTGAACGATTTTTGGACGAAGGCGTTGTGTTTTCGCCGAAAAACGCCGATTGATGGCGGCACGACAGACAATCGAGTTTCAGCAACCCTTGTGATGACCAAAGCGACCCGCCAGGCCGGCCTCGACAGATTGAATGCCCGCGTGCGCGAGGATTTGAGCTATCTGACCCTGCCCGCCAAATCCTGGGTGCCGCGGCAAACCCATAAGGGGCAAGCCGTTCGGGATGTCGTCATCATCGGCGCGGGCATGTGCGGCTTGGCCGCGCTGGCGCAATTGCAGCTGGCGGGGATCGACAACAGTGTCGCCTATGACCATGCCCCGCAGGGTTTGGAAGGGCCGTGGATCACCTTTGCGCGGATGAAGTCGCTCCGTTCGCCGAAAACCCTGACCGGCCCGGCGCTGGGTCTGCCGGCGCTCACCTTTCGCGCCTGGTTCACCGCGCAGTTCGGCGCCGACGAATGGGACCGGCTCGGCAAGATCCCCAAGGAACAATGGATGGAATACCTGGTGTGGTACCGCCGTATCCTGGACCTGCCGATCGAGAACGGGGTGCGCTTGCTGGATATCGAGGCGGCGGCGGAAGACCTCGTCGCACTGCGCCTTGAGGATAAGGCCGGCACCCGCACGGAATTCGCGCGTCATCTGGTGTTGGCGACGGGACGTTCCGGGCTCGGCGGCGCCTATGTGCCGGATTTCCTGGACGGGCTCGACCCTACGCTATGGGCGCATGGGGCGGACGATATCGATTTTGCGGCGTTGAAGGGGAAGGACGTGGCCGTCATCGGTGCGGGTGCGACGGCGATGGACAATGCCGGCACTGCGCTCGAACATGGCGCCGCCTCGCTCAGCATGCTCATCCGCCGCAAGGAGATGCCGCAGATCAACAAGATGACCGGCATCGGCAGTCCCGGTGTGGTGCACGGCATCCGCTATCTGCCGGACGAGTGGAAGTGGAAGTTCTATGACTATGTGGCCAAGGCGCAGACGCCGCCGCCGCGCAGCTCGACCCTGCGCGTCTCGCGCCATCCGAACGCGCGCTTCTACCTGGATTGCGCGGTCGCCGGCGTCCGCGCTGCCGGCAGCCGCGTGATCGTCGAGACCAGCCAGGTACCGTTCGAAGTCGATTTCGTTATCGCCGCGACCGGGTTCCGCAACGACTTCTTCGACCGGGCGGAATTCGCCAGCATCGCGTCGCACATCAAGGTATGGGGCGACGGCGTCTACACACCGGAAATGGGCACGGCGCATCGGTTCCTCGTCGATTCGCCCTATCTTGGCGAGTCGTTCGAGTTCCTGGAGAAGGAACCGGGCGCCTGCCCGCTCCTGTCACGCATCCATTGTTTCAACGATGCGGCGATGCTGAGCCACGGCAAACTGTCCGGCGACATCCCCGCCGTCTCCGCCGGGGCGGACCGGTTGATGCGCGGTATTGCGGCCTCCCTGTTCAATGCCGACCGGGAGGAGCAGTTCAAGGCGCTGCAGAATTTCGCCACGCCGGAACTGGAAGGCGACGAGTGGACGGACAGCACGCCCGGCCTGAAATCGAAGAACAAGATCGCCAGCTGACAGGGCTGGCACCGGATCAACGAAAGGCTGTTATCGCATGGAAGTTTGGCACCTCACGCCGCCCCGGCTGAACGATATCGAGACCTTCGCCAAGGAAATCGAAGATCAGGGTTTCGACGGGCTGGCGCTGACGGATTCGCAGAACCAGAGTCCGGATACCTATATCGCCCTGACCCTGGCCGCGCGCGCGACCACGACCCTGCAGCTCGGCCCGGGGGTCACCAACGCGCTGACCCGACATCCAGCGGTGACGGCGGGCGCGATCGCCAGCTTGCAGGAAGTCTCCGGTGGGCGGGCCATGCTCGGTATCGGCCGCGGCGACTCCTCGCTGTTCAATATCGGCCACAAGCCGGTCGGCCTGGCCGCCTTCGAGGCTTATCTGCGCGACCTGCAGATCTATCTCAAAGGCGGGACCCTGGACGCCAATGGCTATGACAGCACCCTGAAATGGCTACCCAACATGACCCAGGCGAAGGTGCCGGTGGATGTCGCCGCGACCGGCCCGAAGGTCATCGCCATCGGCGCGCGCCATGCAGAGCGGGTCACCTTTTCCGTCGGCGCGTCGGAAGAACGCGTGCAATGGGCGATGGCGCATGTGCGTGAGACGCTGGGACCGGATGCGGCGCTGCCGGAGTTGGGGCTCTACCTCAATGTCTGCGTCGATGACGATATCGACCGCGCGGCTGAGATGGCGCGCGGCTGGGTCGGCATCTTCGCGCATTTCACCGGCATGCCCGGCGCCCCGCGCGACCGGGTGCGGCTGGACGACCACCACACCTTCGACCGGTTGGGCGATTACGACAAGCAGCGGCACGGCCGGCCGGACGCGGCGCACGCCCAGGCGCTGCCGCTCGATTTCATCCAGCGTTTCGCAATCGTTGGGCCGCCGGAGGTCTGCGCCGAGCGGCTGAACGCTCTCTGCGCGCTCGGCGTGCAGCGCCTGTTCCTCACATTCCCGCGGCCCGATCAGTTCGGCGAAGCCGCCCGTGTGGTCGTCGAACGGTTTGCCCGCGAGGTTCTGCCGCATCTCAAGTGATGCGCGCTACCCGAAATGGTCGGCCAGGACCTTTTGCACCGCCGGGCGCGCCTCGATGCGCTGCATATGCGCGTGTGTCTTGGGCAAGGTCGCGACGTCGATCGAATCGCGCTCCAGCCAGCGCGTGATCGTGTATAGATAGGGGTCGCACAGGCTGTAGCTCTCGCCAAGCACCCAAGGGCCTTCGAACATCTCGCTCTCGATCAGCTCGAAACAGGCGCGGACGGTCTCCGGCACCTTGCGCTTCATATCGTCGAAGGAGGACTGGTCGTCGGCCCAGCGATGGCCGCGTCCGCCATGCGCATGGGCCACATGCACCGTCGAACAGAGATAGCTGTTGAAAGCCTGCAGCTGCGCCGTGGCGAAGGCGTCGTCGAGCGGCGCCAGGCCGGCTTGCGGAAATGACTGCGCGAGGAACAGCAGGATCGCCGGCGTTTCGCTCAAAATTCCCCGGTCTGTCACCAGGGCCGGCACCCGTCCTTTCGGGTTGACGGCAAGGAACTCGGCGCTGCGCTGTTCCTCCGAACCGAAGTCGATCCGAGCGGTTTCGTAGTCGGCGCCCGCTTCCTCCAGCACGATATGCGAGGCCAGCGCGCAGGAGCCGGGCGAGTAGTAGAGTTTGAGCATGTCTTGATCCGCGTTCGGGTTGCGAGGCGCGGAGTATAGAGGGGCCGCCCGGGAGCGTCGAACGGCAAATCGCGCTTGACGGGGGTATGTCGGGGTTTTAGAAAAACGCATAGGACGACTGTCCTATTAGGACATATGTCCAAATCATGAAATGTCAGGATTCTTATGGTGACGGATACGCGAACCCAGATCGTCGAGGCGGCGGACATGCTGTTCTACCGGCATGGTTTCGACCACACCTCCTTCGCCGACATCGCCGAAGCGGTGCAAATCTCGCGCGGCAATTTCTACTACCACTTCCGCACCAAGGACGATATCCTGG
>JAPPPC010000119.1:0-7301 GCA_028817685.1 Rhodospirillaceae bacterium | reverse complement strand
TGGCGGCGGTGATCGACCACCGGGTCGAAAACACGAAGCGCATGCTGGATGACTGGGAGGCGGCGGCCGGCGACAACCCCGCCGATGCCATCCGCGCCTTCATTCACATCCTCATCGACAACCGCACCGACATCAAACGCTATGGCTGCCCGGTCGGTACTCTGACGGCGGAGCTCGCCAAACTGAGCCATGAGGCGCAGGGCGACGCCAATGCCCTGTTCACCCTGTTCCGGCGCTGGCTCGCCAGACAGTTCCGCGCGCTTGGCCGAAAAGCGGATGCCGACGCGCTGGCTCTGCATCTGCTGGCCCGCAGTCAGGGCGTGGCGACGATGGCGAACGCCTTCCGCAACGACGCGTTCGTCCGCCGCGAGGTCGAGGCGATGGGCGACTGGCTCGACGCCCGCATCCTCGAAATCCCATAAAAGATTTCCCAAGGAGAGACCGCGATGTTCATCGTGCTGCTAAAATTTTCCGACAACAAGGCCAAAGCCGGCGCCCATATGGATGGCCACAAGGCCTGGATTCAGCGCGGCTTCGACGCCGGCACCTTCCTTGTCGCAGGCGGGCTGCAGCCGAATGCCGGCGGCGGCATCCTGGCGCATGGCGTGTCGCGTGCTGCGCTTGAGGCCCTCGTGGCCGAGGACCCGTTCGTCGCCGAAGGTGTCGTCTCCGCCGAAATCCACGAGATCGCGCCGGCCCGTACCGACGACCGACTTGCCTTCCTTGCCGCGTGAGGCTCCTGACAGAAGGCTGTCAGGAGGGCTGCGCTAGAGTGACGCCAAACAGAAGGACACGGACCCCATGAGCAAGACCGTCCCCGGCCCCGACGGCCGGCCGCGCTGCGGCTGGTGCGGTGACATCGCGGAATTCTTCCCCTATCACGACACCGAATGGGGCTTCCCGGTCAATGACGACCGCCGCCTGTTTGAGAAGCTTTGTTTTGAAAGTTTCCAATCCGGCTTGAGCTGGCGCACCATCCTGAACAAGCGGGAGAATTTCCGCGCCGCCTTCGAGAACTTCGAATTCGCGAAGATGGCCCGCTTCACCGAACAGGACGTCGAGCGTCTGCTGCAGGATGCTGGAATCATCCGCCACCGCGGCAAGATCGAAGCGGTCATCAACAACGCCGCCCGCGTGCAAGAGCTGATCGCGGAGGAGGGCTCCTTCGCCGCCTATGTCTGGCGCTACGAGCCCGACCCGGACAGTCTCGGCCCGCCGCAGAGCCTGACAACCTCGCCGGAATCCGTCGCCCTGTCGAAGGATCTGAAAAAACGCGGCTGGAAATTCGTCGGCCCCACCACCGTCTACGCCTTCCTGCAATCCATGGGACTGATCAACGACCATGTAGAAGGCTGCGTCATCCGCGAAGAAGTCGCCCGCGCGCGCGAGGCGTTCACGCGTCCTGTGTGAGGGGGTGATTCCGGCTGAGAATATTCTGTCCAGTCAAAACAAACCCGTGTCGTCCCGGATTTAATCCGGGACCCAGTCTGCGCCGACGGCATGAAAGGAACGGGCCGCTTGATCCTTCACGGCTGGCCCCCGGCTCTGGGGCCGGGGCGACTCAGTGGTGTTCTCTCCGAAGCATTTGCAGAGGTCCGTTTGATAGGGGAGGCTAGGCGTATTGGGCGGCGGAACGCTGCCCGCCCTGCCGCAACCGACCGGAGAGGAACATCATGCAAGCGGATTACGTCATCGTTGGCGCCGGGTCGGCCGGCTGCGTGCTGGCCAATCGGTTGAGCGAGGATCCGGACAACCGGGTGATTCTACTGGAAGCGGGTGGCAAGGATTGGAACCCCTATATCCACGTGCCCGCCGGTTTCATGAAGCTGCTCGACCATCCGACCATCACGTGGGGTTTCAAGGCCGACAAGGACTCCGGCCTGAACGGGCGCGAGATTCCCTATCCGCGCGGCCGGGTGCTAGGCGGGTCGAGCTCGATCAACGGCATGATCTATATCCGCTCTCAGCCGGAGGACTACGACCATTGGGCGCAGCTCGGAAATCGTGGCTGGAACGGCAAGGACGTCTTCCCCTTCTTCCGCAAGGCGGAGCGCTGGGAGGGCCCGGCCGATGCGGTGCATGGCAAGGACGGACTGCTCTACACCGCGCCCGGCCGCGACAAGCCCGAACTGTGCCAGGTCGCGATCGATGCGGGCACACAGATGGGCTGGGAATACCGCGAGGATCTGAACGACCTGCCGCACGGGCTCGGCGACCATATCGGCTGGGTGCAGCAGACCCGCGGCGGCCGCTTCCGGGCCAGCACCGCGCGCTCCTATCTGCGCCCCGCGATGGGCCGGTCGAACCTGCAGGTGGTAACCGGTGCGCTGGTGCACCGGGTGGTGCTGGACGGCAAGCGTGCGACGGGCGTCGAATTCTCGCGCGGCGGGGCGACCGAACGGGCCGACGCGGCGCGAGAGGTCATCCTGTCGGCGGGCGCCATCGGCTCGCCGCACATGCTGCAGCTCTCCGGCGTCGGCGACCCGGATCATCTCGGCGGCATCGGCGTCGAGGTGGCGCATGCGCTGCCCGGCGTCGGCAAGAATTTTCAGGATCATTTCATCGTCCGGGTGCAGGCCGACGTGGCCGGCATCGGTACCTTGAATGAGCGCTCGCGCGGCCTGCGCTTCGCGGGCGAGCTGATGAAGTTCGCCTTCCAGGGCGGCGGCATGCTGACCTACGGCGCTTCTCTCGTCGCGGCTTCCTTCAAGGCGTTGCCGGAATCCGCGTCGCCGGACGTGCAGGGCCTGTTCTCCTCCGGCAGCTTTTCGCCCGGCCCGAAGCGGCAGATGGACAAGACCCCGGCCATGACCACCGGCTTGTGGCAGATGCGCCCGGAAAGCTGCGGCCACGTGTTGGCGCAAAGCGCTGACCCGCGTGAGCAGCCCTCGATCAACCCGAACTACCTGGCGGAGGAGCGCGACCGCCGCACGGTGATCGCGTCGATCCGCATGGCGCGCGACTGGTTCGCCCAGCCCGCCTTCCAGTCCTACGTCACCGGCGAGAAGCTGCCGGGCAAGGACGTGCAGAGCGACGACGAAATCCTGCACTTCGCCAGAGAGGCCGGCACCACCGTCTTCCACGCCAGCTGCTCCTGCCGCATGGGCCCCGATCCGATGTCGGTCGTCGATGACCGGCTGAGGGTGCATGGCATGGAGGCGCTGCGCGTCATCGACGCCTCGATCATGCCGACCGTGACCTCCACCAACACCAACGCGCCGACGATCATGATCGCGGAGAAGGGCGCGGCGATGGTGCGGGAGGACGCGCGCGCCGCGGTGGCGGCGTGACCTTATCCTTAATGCGCCGAGCGACCTAGCCCATATAGTCCGCCAGCGCCGCGTAGGACGCCTCGCGCGTCGCGTCGTCCGGGGCGACGACCTGGATGCGCAGATCGGTGGTGCCCGCCTCGGCATAGGCGGCGAGGTTGTCCAGCACGTATTGCCAGCTGCCGATCAGATGCAGGTCGGAGGGGTCGTCGAGCCCCTCATGCTTGGTCGCATTGGCGTAGGAGGGGTTGGACTGGTAGTGCGCGGCGATCTCGCGCGCCAGCGGTTTCGCCGCCGCGATATCGTCGGTGACGCAGAAGCGCACCAGCGCCACGACCCTGAGATCGTCGGTCCGGCCGGCGCGCTCGGCGCCCTCGCGCAGATGCGGCAGGACGTAGCTGGAAATCGTCTTCGGCCCGCATTGGCCAAGCGAGGTGCCCTGCAGCCGCGCCCCGGCGAAGCGCAGCATGCGGGGCCCCAGCGCCGCCAGCAGGATCGGCGTCGGCGCGGCCTCGATGCCAAGCTCCGCATGCGCGGTGACCTGTTCGCCGTCGCTGTCCGCGGGTTCGCCGTTCAGCAAGGGCTCCAGGGCGGCGATGAATTCGCGGGTGAAGCTGAACGGCTTGGCCCAGGAGAGGCCCAGCACTTCCTCGGTGTGGCGGCGCGAGGCGGCGCCGATGCCGAGCGTGAAACGCCCGCCGAGCGCGTTCTGCGCGGTGCGGGTCAGCTGCGCGAGGCCGATCGGATGACGGCCGTAGAGCGGCGTCACCGAGGTGCCCATCTCACCGATCGCCGGGAACTCCGGACCGATGCAGGCGAGGGTCAGGATCGGGTCGACGCCCATGGCGTGCGAGATCCAGAAACTGTCGAAGCTGTGGTCGGCGGCGAAGCGGGCGGCAGCTCGCGCCTCATCCAGCGAGGCCAAGGTCGTGCCGCCAGCCAGTCCCCAGCGGATCCCAAAACGGTCGTTCGGCATGATGCTGCCCTTTCCTGCCTATCGTATGCGTTGGGCTAAGACATGGCACGGCGGCGGCGGCGCGGCAACTTCGGGGCGGAGATCGCGGCGGCGATGTATGGGTTCACCGGCTCACGTCCGCTTCCGCGCAGTGATATTTTAGGTTCGCGAGGTAGACCGGTCGTGGTTCCGCGACGCGCGCGCTGCGTAAAAATAGTCAGGAGTGGGCGTGCGGGCGACTATTATCCAGGTGTGAGGTGCTACATGACAAAGGGCAAGGCCACGTTCGCGCGGTACGCTATTCAGATCCCATCCGCTTGCGATAATCCCAGCTCATAAGACGAACGGGCGCTATGAAAATGGCGGCTTCTTCATGCGCTCCGGCGAGCAACCATTGCCGAAATGGCGTTTCTTCCGTACCGACATAGCGATTGGCCAGGCGTTCCAACAAGGCTGCAGCCCCATCTTCCGATACCGTGGCAACGCCCTGACCCCGAACGCCGTGATAAGGCGGTGTCTCGCCGGCAATCTCCAGCCCGCAGCGCGGATTGTCCTCGAGAAATGCGATGACCTTCGATTGAAGCCGGCTCGCGCATTTGAAAACGCCGTCCTCGTAAAGGAACCAAAGTGACAGCACCACGGGCCAGCCTGCCTTGGACATGACGGAAAGCCGCATGGGGATAATCGACCGCGCAAGAAAATGCTCGATGTCTTGCATCGACCACGGACCTGTTAGCTTCAAACCAGCCACGTCTGACAACGCCCTCCTAAGCAAATACGCGCAATTGACGTTAAGGCGCCTGCACACTCAGGTTTAAGAACAAACCTAAGTAGTGCAGGCCCTATAATCAAACGAGCCGAAGAGTTGTTTACGCCGCTTCTCGAAGCTCTCTCAAATAGCAAAGCATCGTATCGGCATCGGAGACCTCGAACGGATCGGATTCACAATTGTCGGAATAGCCGCTCTCAACGAACATCTCCTCGATAACACCGTCATTCACAAGCATGGAATAACGCCAGCTTCTCATACCGAATCCCAGGTTCGCCTTATCTACCAGCATTCCCATCTTGCGCGTAAACTCGCCGTTCCCATCCGGTAAGAGGGACACCTTCTCGGCATTCTGCGCCCGACCCCATTGGTTCATGACAAAGGCGTCGTTGACGGACAGACAGATTACGTCATCGATTCCCGCCTCGCGAAACGCGTCGTATAACGCTTCGTATCGAGGCAGGTGGCTTGCAGAACAGGTTGGTGTGAATGCACCAGGCAAGGCGAAGAGAACAACTCTCTTGTCACGGAAAATCTCATCGCTTGTGACGGTGTCCCACCTGTAGGGGTTTTCTCCCGCGATGGATTCGTCACGCACGCGGATCTTGAAAGAGACAGCGGGCACGGTATTCAGCATAGACATCGGTAGGTTCCTTTTAGGGCGAGTTTCAGATTTGCGTTGGCCGCAAGCGTTAAGAATCGCGGCTGGGATGGCTTTGATGCGCCTTACGAAGAGCTTCGAGATACTCAGCTTCCGTCAGTTGCGCATCGCCGTTTAGGTCGACCTGAGAGAAATCGACCATCCATTCTTTGTGAGGCGCCTTAACGCGTTCCGCCTGCGTGACGACACCATCTCCATTTGCGTCCATCATCTCAAAAAACGCAGTTCCCATCTTTTCGATTGAGTGGTGCGCAGCAAATGGCACTTCGCTGTGAGCACCCCATTTCGTTTCCGGTGTGCTGGATGCTGACAAATTCGAGGAGCCGGAAGCGCAAGCAGACAAAAGCGGGAGTGCGATCACGAAGGATGCGACCGTCCTGATCATTGTTTTGCTCCAAATCTGAGATTTTGTTTCCAGAGTACCTTAGATACGTTCTAAGAAAATTCTTAGATCACTCATATTTAATTATTTTGTCTGAACCGACAGGAGCGTGGCTACGCTGTTCGGGCGATTTCCCGCCGCAGAGGACTCGGTGCGGCACCTGGTCTCAATTATGTCGGCGCCGATGCTCTGGATCCGGCGGTCGTAGCGCTGGTGTGTCCGGGGGCGGTCTAGTTGGCGCAACCCGGCCCGGTCCTGTAGGAAGGGGCGGTAACCAATATGAGGCAGACATGATCACGCTTGACCGGGAAGACGACGTCTTTGTCCTGACGATGGAGGCGGGCGAGAATCGCTGGAACACCAATTTCGTGCGCGCTTTCGATGCGCGGCTGGACGAGGTGCTGGCCTCGGACGGGCCGGCGGCGCTGGTGACCGCGTCGAGCGATCCGAAATTCTTCTCCAACGGGCTCGACATCGACTGGCGGCGCGGTGAGGGCGATGGGGACGGCGGCGACAAGTCGGTCTTCGGGCCGGAATTCTTCGCCCTGATGGGCAAGCTCATCACCTTCCCGGTGCCGACGGTCTGCGCGGTCAACGGGCACGGCTTCGGCGCCGGCTTCATGATGGCGCTAAGCCATGACGTTCGGGTGATGCGCGAGGACCGCGGCTATCTCTGCGCCAACGAAATCCAGATCGGCATGTCGATCCCCGATGCGGAACTGACGTTGTTCCGGCACAAAATGTCCGGCAGCGCCTTTTTCGACACGGTGCAGCTGGCGCGGCGCTGGACCGGCCCTGACGCGAAAGCGGCCGGCTTCGTGCGCGATGTGGCGCCGGCGGAAACCCTGTTCGAGCTGGCGATGGCGCATGCGAAACAGCTGGCGCCGCTGGGCGAAAACCGCGAATTGTTCGCGCGCTCCAAGGAACGCATTTTCGGTGAAAGCCCGTCGATCAACGACCCGCACGGTGCCGCCCATCAATTGCGCGAGGGACGGCGCGGCCGCTAAGCGCCGACGATCGCGTCGATCTCGGCGAGATTGTCCACCGTCAGTTTCCAGCTTACGGCCGCCGCGTTCGCCGCCATCTGCTCCGGCCGCGAGGCCCCGGCGATGATGCTGGCGATCGAGGGCTGGGCGGCGAGCCAGGACATGGCCAGGGTCAGTACTTCGTGGCCATGGTCGCGCGCGTAGGATTCGAGCCGTTCGATGCGGTCGAAATCGGCCTTCGCCAGCACCGCGTCGCCGGCCAGGCGGCTGCCCGCGGGC
>JAPPPC010000765.1 GCA_028817685.1 Rhodospirillaceae bacterium | reverse complement strand
CACAGCGCGTCATAGATCTTCCCGACCCCGAGCTCGTTGCCGCCATCCGCGATCGAGAGAGTCGGCTTGCCTAACTCGGTTGCGGTCCGAAAGATATGATCCACATTGCAGCGGAACTCGGCGCGCGACACACCCGTCGCGCCATAATTGATACCGTTCGGATTGCCGCCCAGCCGTTCGATCGCCACGGCCACATCCAGGTCCCCCGCGATCGCCGCCTGCTGTTTCAGATCGTTGATTTCCAGCTCCACGATCGGCACATCAATTTCATATCGCGCGATCAGGGCCTGCAACGGGGCGGCCGCCATGGCATCCGTGTAGATCGACACCCAATGGCCAAGCCGCATCAGCGCCCGCGCCAATACGACGGCGCCATACGGTCCGTCATTCTCGCCGACCGGCATGTGGACCGGTACCGCCGCGCCCGTAACGATGCCGATATGCCGTGGCCCCTCGTTCAGCAAGCGGGCCGCCGCCAGCACGAGCGGCTCGTCATGCACGGCGCGGGCGAGGTCGTACAAGCCCGCCTTCACCCCGCGCGGCAGCGCCCTGCCCTGCAGCTCCATACATTGCAGCCGGTCGATATTTTCACAGGCGAGCAGCATTTGGTGTGTCTCCTAGAAGCCGGAATATGCGTTGCGACAAGGCGTGCACCGTAATTCCCTGTAATTGCAGGGTCAATTTACGGGAACCATCGAAAATACCAGCGACTAAAATTTGAACCGCGCTCCGGCCGTGACGATGTCGATATCATCCGGGTCGTTGGCGCCCGCCAAATCGAGTTCGGCGTTGTGGTAGGAGAAATACAATTCCGCGCCCAGCGGCTCAAGCACCTGGACGACCCCCGCACCGTAATAGGTCGCCCTTTCGTTTACGCCGGCGCGATCGTTCACTTCACTATATTCGACCGCCAGGCGCGTTTCGCCGAGCTCGAATGCGTGGAACCGGTAGCCGATTTTGCCGTGGGTCTCGCCGCCGATCGCGAAACTCAGTCCCATCGGCAACAGAACGGCCAGCGACCCGACAAAAGTCTTCTCGTCGTTACGGCTCTCGTCATCGGCATAACCCAGGCCAGCGGCGACCTTCACCCCGCCGATCGTGGCGCCGTAATGCAGGCCGGCGTCCCAGCTATCGCCATTATGGTGCGAGACCGAGACGGTCAGTCCGGCGAATTTCGGCGTGTCGTAGCGTATGCGGTCGCGGCGTCCCGCCCCGCCGAATGTGTCGAAGACGGCCCGAATGGTGCGGCCCAGCGGGGCGCCGTTCACCTGGAATGTCTCACCGCCCGCCAGAAGAAAGGGATCGCCCGTCACCGTCGCCATGGCTGTGCCGGATAGATCGGCGCCTGCCGTATCCTCGCTCGCGGTATCGCCCTGCCCGAGCGAAAGCTTGCCCAGCGTCTTGCTGCTGATCGTCAATTCGATTTGCCGTTCGTCGAGCACGTCGGGGCCGTCATCATCGCCGTTATCGCCGAGATCCTGCCTTGACGATATCGATGACTGATTGCCCAGTTCGATCAGTGTCCCCGCAGTGAGATCTCCGTTGATCCGGCCCTCCCCGATCCAACGCACGCGGGTGCGCGACAAATTGTTCGTGACGTGCAGAACGCCGCTTTCCGAACCGTTGTCGCGGAATTGAATGGCCCGATTCACATGGCCCGACAGGGACAAGCTCATGGTCTTTTTGCTGCGCTGGACGACACGTTGGCCCGAAGCATTCTCCAGCGCCTTGACCCGCGCTTCCAACGCGCTGAGATCTTGCGCCGCCGCCGGGCCCGCCGCGATGACGCTCCCCGCCAAGGCGACCAGCGCCCAATCGCGTCGAAACCTCATATCGGCCCCATGCGCCGGGTCTGCAGCAATTGACCGCCCGCTATCGGCTTTCCTCGCCGATAATGCCGTAGAGCGACGGCCGGCGCTGGTCCATCAGCGGGTAGCGGCCGCGAATCTCGTCGATAAAATCCAAATCGATCGTCGCGGTGATGCAGCACTCGGTGTCCGGCGCCGTCGCGATGACCACGCCCCACGGGTCGACGACCATGCTGCGGCCGACGAACCCAATTCCGGATTTCGGCTCGGTGCCGTACTGCCCGGAGGCGACGACAAACGCCTGGTTCTCCGCCGCCCGCGCGCGCAAAAAGAATTCCCAGTGGTCGAATCTCGGGCTGAGAAAGGCCGAAGCGCAGACGATGATCTGCGCCCCCTTCAGGCTGAGCACCCGGTAGACCTCGGGAAAGCGGAGGTCGGAACAGACGGACACGCCAATCTTGCCAATGCCCGTATCGAACACCGGCAGTTCGTCCCCCGCCTTGACCTTGTCCGACTCGCGAATGCCGCTTTTGATGTCGACTCGGTCGGGCGCATCGAACAAATGGGTCTTGTGATATTTGCCGACAATCTGGCCTTCCGGGTCGATCAGCGGCGAGGAATTGTAGAAGGTATCGTTGCCGCGCTCGTAGATCGAGCCGACCACATACATGCCGTATTCCTTCGCCTTCGCGGCCAACAGATCGGTGCTGGGTCCGGGAATCGTCTCCGCGGTTTCGCGGTATAGCTCGCTCTCGCTGTAGGCGAGACCGGTCCAGACCTCCGGCAGCACGACGAGGTCCGAGCCGCGCTCGCCCGCCTGATCCAGCAACCGGGATACCTTATCCTGGGTCGCGGCCAACTCGCCATCCACCGCCGTGATCTGGATGGCCGAGACCACCAATTCGCTACCGTTCGCCATGGGCTTCCTCCTCGGTCGGGTCCCTGGTTTTAGACCAGGACGGGCTTGTTGGCGACCGTCGCGAATTCGCCAATTGCGTGCACGCAAACGATCTGCGTAAAGTCGTTTCAGATTGTACCAAACAAGCAGGGATTTCTATGGCGCACAAACTGGATGCCGGGGACAGTTTCCCGGATATCACCTTGAACCTGGTCGGCGGTTCCACGTTGAACCTGCCCGGCGACCTGAAATCGAACTACAGCATCGTTCTGTTCTATCGCGGCCACTGGTGACCTTACTGCCGTCGGCAGTTGGCCGACTTCGAAAAGGAACTGGAAAGCCTCGACGCGCTGGATGCGAAAGTCTATGCGGCCAGTGTCGACGATATCGAAAAAGCGAGCGAAATCGCCAGCGGCCTGTCCTTCCCGGTCGGGCATGGCGTGACGCGCGAAGACGCGACCAAACTCGACTCCTGGTGGGAGGATCGGCGCAGCATCATTCAGCCGTCCGAGTTCATTCTCGACGAAAACGGCACGGTGCTGACCTCGACCTACAGCTCGGGACCGATCGGCCGCATGCTGGCGGTCGACGCGGTGAAGCTGATCACGCTTTACGAGTCACGCAAGTAACTGACGATCAGGCGTAGGCGGCGAACATTTCTTCGAACGCCTTCATCTGATTGCCGGCGGCGGAGGACGGGACCAGAATCGGCGTCCGGATCCCGGCCTCCCGCCAGGCCGCCACGCCATCCATGACATCCGACACGGAGCCGAACAGCGTCGTGTCGGCGAGCCATTTGTCGCTCATCAGCGAAGGGATACGGTCCTTCTCGCCCGCTTCCACGGCCGCGGCGATGGCGTCCATTTCTTCGACATAGCCCGCTTCGCGCCAGTAGTTCTGATAGTTCGGCAGTTGCACATAGCCGATCAGGGTGCGCCGGTTCGTCGCTTTCGCCGCTTCAATATCGTCGGAGATGCAGGTCGGGATCATGTTGCCGATGTAGAAATCCGCATCGTCACGCTTGCCGTCCGGCAGGGCCGCCAGCGACTCACTCATATGCGAGCGCGCACCATTGGCGAACACCATACCGTCGCCGATCTCTGCCGACAGGGCGATCATCTTCTTGCGCAAGGCCGCCAGCACCAGCGGCGGTTTCTCGCCAATCCGTTCGATGGCGTTGTACTCCGCGACGAAATTCCTTGTGTCGGTGAGCGGCTTACCCAAGCTCTTGCCCATGCGCGCCATCGACGGGCCGTGGCTGATGCCGATGCCGAAGCTGAACCGACCGCCGGAGACCTCGTGGATGAACGATGCCGTGTGTGCGTAGTCGAGCACCGGCCGCGTATAGATCGGCGTCACTGACGTACCGAACGGGATCTCGTTGGTCGCAAAGGCAATGCCCTCGCACAGCGCCAGCCCGTCGAACATGCTGGGGCAGTAAATCCCCGTAAAGCCGCGCCGTTCGATTTCAGCGGCGAGTTCCAAGGTCGCCTTGCGGCGACCGGGGACGGCGGCAAGACTCAGGGCGGGCATTTGATCTGACATTGGGTTCCTCTCAGACGACGAAAATTTCCTCATTGTCGAAATAGTCGGACCGCAGGACCGGCGCCCCGTCCGTCACTTCGATGAGATCTTCCATGTGGTAGCCGACCTTGCCGACCCAGCGCACGCGGGTCTCGACCGTGGTCATCATGCCGGCTTCGTACGGTGTGTTGTCATGCGGGCTGATCAGCGGATGCTCGTGGATGAAAAGCCCGATACCGTGCCCGTTATGGGCATAGGGAAACGGGATTTTGTGCTGCTCGTGCAAGCGCGTCGCTTCCGCGAAGAGCTGCGCGCCCGTATTGCCCGGCCGCACCATATCGATGATGCGGTGATGGATGTCGCGCAGCTTTCCCCACCAGGACAAATCCTCGTCGGTCGGCTTTCCCATCTTCGCGGTGCGCCCGACATTGGAGTAGTAGCGCTGATAAAAGCCACCCGTATCCGCTTTCAGGATATCGCCCGGCTTCACCGTGTTGCCGGATGGGTCCATGTGTGGGAAGCCCGTGTTCGGACCGGCATTGATATGACAGAAGGCGACCTTCTCCGCACCCGAGCGCATGATGCCGTCGCATAGCCGAAACGCCATGTCGCGTTCGCTGTCGCCAACCTGCGTCGCGGCATAGGTCTCCATGAGGGCCTTCTCGGTGCCGCGGAAGGCTTCGGTCATGATCTCCCGCTCGCGCGGCGATTTGATCATGCGGGCCCGGGCGAACAGCATGTCGCAGGCCTCCAGCGTCAGGTTCGGCAGCCGCTCCATCAGCTTCTGGTGATAGTGGACGCCGAAATATTCCGTTTCGATCCCGACCCGGCCATTCGCAAGGCCCAGTTCTTCCAGCACATCAGCCAGCACGTCGACCGGCGAGGTCACGAACTCCTTGTAGGTGCGGATGTCCTGGATCCAACTTTCCTGCCGCACATAGCCTTCCTCGACCTGACACAGCACGAAGACGGGGTCTTTACCCTTGGCCCAGACCACCAGCGCCAACCGGTCGCGGATATCGACCATGGTCGAGACGAAGACATCGCTGGTGTAGAGCACATTCTCCGGCGACACCGCGACGACCGCGTCGAAGTCACTCGACTCGATAAGGTCCTGCAGGCGCGACAGGTTGCCGACTGCCTGCTGCATCGTCTTCATGGTTGCGGCCCCAAACTACATATGCGGCTGGCAAATCTGGCGGATCGTCTCGCCGTTTTGCAGCCGGTCGAAGCCTTCATTCACCTCATCGAGCGACACCTTGCGGCTGATCAGCTTGTCGACCGGCAGGCGGCCTTGCTTGTACAGGCTGATGAAGCGCGGGATGTCGCGCACCGGCACGCAGCTGCCCATATAGCTGCCCCGGATCGATTTCTCTTCCGAGACGAGATTGCTCTGGATGAAGGAGAATTCCGCCGTCGAGGGCGACAGACCGGCGGTCACGACGGAACCGCCATAGCGGGTGACTTCATATGCCGTCTTCATCGCCGGGATCACGCCGGCCAGATCGATCGCATAGTCGACGCCGCCATTGGTCAGGTCGCGCACCTGCTCGACATGGTCCGCGT
>JAPPPC010000740.1 GCA_028817685.1 Rhodospirillaceae bacterium | reverse complement strand
TGCTTATCACTTAGGCAGAAGAATAGCAAGATGAAGTATGTATACATACATCAATATTAGTTTTCGTTAACGTTCTATTAATCTAATAAGTGTCCTCGCCTTGATTTTGACTATCGTGATGCTCACTTGCGGAGCAATCCAATTGTTGATCTCAACGTTCTGGGCTATCTGTCAGTCTGGATAAGATGATTGGCGATGTACTTCACCATGGCATCCGTCGTAATTTGATGGGTGAAAGTTTGCGGCGCCAATTCGACGCTGAGGCAGGAAAGGGACGAAATTGTCCGATCTCTCGACGACAGACGATCTGTTCTTCAATCGCGCAGGGCTCGATCGTGCACGTACGGAAACAATCGTGGACGATGCATTGCAGAACGCTGACGATGGTGAGCTGTACCTGGAATATTGCCAGGCGGAAAGCGTGACCTTCGATGACGGTCGTGTCCGCAACGCCAGCTTCGATACGATGCAAGGTTTCGGTCTGCGCGCCATTGCCGACGAAGC
Source organism: Rhodospirillaceae bacterium (assembly GCA_028817685.1). Classification (GTDB taxonomy): domain Bacteria; phylum Pseudomonadota; class Alphaproteobacteria; order UBA8366. Next base: position 20,033 of record JAPPPC010000740.1, on the reverse strand, counting down.
GACCGGGTATTCGCATTCCTCCTAATTGACCGCTCCGGTGATCAAGCGGGCTGCGCAAACGGTTCTGGCGGTGCAGGCCGGACATACGGGTAGCCCGGGTGACGGACCGGTCGCGACGAACCACAGCCTATATACGGATGAAAGTCCGCTGGGACAGATGGATTTCGAGGCCAAGGTAAAACTGTTGGCGGATATCGATGCCTATGCGCGGGCGAAAGATTCCCGCGTGCGTCAGGTTACCGCTTCGATCGCGGGCGAATGGCAGGCGGTACAGATTTTGCGCGCCGGCGGTGTTCGGGTCGCGGATATCCGGCCGCTGGTCCGGCTTAACGTGTCCGTGGTCGTAGCCGATGGCGATCGGATGGAAAGCGGCGGCCATGGGGTCGGCGGCCGTTTGGCCTATGAGAGTTTTGTGCAGCCGGAGGCCTGGCAAGCACAGACCGATGAGGCGTTGCGCCAGGCGGTCGTCAATCTCGACTCGGTCGCAGCCCCTGCGGGTGAAACGACGGTCGTGTTAGGGCCCGGCTGGCCCGGCGTTCTGCTGCACGAGGCGGTTGGACATGGTTTGGAGGGCGATTTCAACCGCAAGAAGACGTCCGCCTTTGCCGGCTTGATGGGTGAAAGAGTGGCATCGCCCGGTGTTACCATCGTCGATGACGGCACGATCGCGGACCGGCGCGGCTCGATCACGGTCGACGATGAGGGAACGGCATCGTCGCGCACTGTCCTGATCGAGGATGGAAAATTGGTTGGCTACATGCAGGATCGCATGAATGCGCGGCTCATGGGGGTCGCGGCAACAGGCAATGGACGGCGCCAGTCCTTCGCGCATGCGCCCATGCCACGCATGACCAATACCTACATGTTGGGTGGCGATAAGGATCCGGCCGAGATTCTCGCGTCGGTCAAGAACGGTCTGTACGCGGTCAATTTTGGCGGCGGGCAGGTGGATATCACCAGTGGCAAGTTCGTGTTCAGCTGCACGGAAGCCTACATGGTGGAAGACGGCAAGATCGGCGCGCCGGTCAAGGGGGCAACCCTGATTGGCAACGGACCAGATGCGATGACGAAGGTCAGCATGATCGGTAATGACATGGCGCTCGATCCCGGCGTAGGAACATGCGGCAAGGACGGGCAAAGCGTTCCAGTGGGTGTCGGGCAGCCGACGATGCGTCTCGACGGCCTGACGGTCGGCGGAACGGCGGCGTAGATCCGGGATGCGCCGCGCGGCGACATTGGTTTTGACGCTATTGTTGCTTGCCGGCTGTGAGGACGATCAGGCCGGTGGGGAGAAGCAGGCTGCCAGCGGAAAGGCGCAGGTGGGACTGGAACTGCTCGATATGTCGTACGCGTTAAAAGACGGTTTGCACACCTATAGCCACAATCGCCAGTTCACCGAGACCGGCGGCGTCGGTGTGAACATCAATCGCGGCAAGGTCCGTGTTCTGAACGGCGAAAAGTGTGTCGACGCCCTTGTGACCTATCGGGTCGACGCGTCAAGCACACTTCTGCAAAAGGGACATCACGTCGCGACCCCAAACGAAAAAGACACGATCACGTTGCAGTATTGGGCCGAAGACGACGCCGGTAACAAGTTTGAGTTTCGGAAGACCTTGAAAACCGACGGCGCGAAAGTCGTCCCCGAATAGGGCAGCGTGTTCAGCGGGCCCGCGCGGTTTGCGTGTCCAGCCGGACCGATGGCGGACTACCGATTTCCCGGATTAGCTTGCGCCGTATCGCCGCTCCGAAATCAGCGAAATCCTTGGCGCGTTCGACGAAGGACCGCTTACCGCCGATGACCTGCTCCTTGTAATATTTGTCGAGGTTCGGCTCGTCGTTCAGAATCGCCAACCCGTTGATCGTGACACCGGCGGCGATAACCAGCGGACGCACGACGGTCGGGAACTCTCCCTGGTTGGAACTGCCGTCACCGGAGACATCGATCACCTGGCGGACGCCTTCGAAACCGTTATCTTCGAACAGGCCCACGGAGAAGCTGAGGGCTTCGCCGATCGCGGTTGCGCCCCATTGCATATATTGCGGCGATTCCTCCACCTGTTGGGCGAATGCGGCGGCGCTCTCTTTGTCGTGGACATGGGTCCAGGGCAACGCCTGGGTTTGCATGCTTTCACCCGACCATTGCACCAGCGTTACGGCCACGCCATTCGGTGTCGCGGACGCTATGGCCTGAATGACTTCCGGCGACCGGAAGGCGTCGGCAACGCCGCGCATCTGCAGGGCATATTCCTCGGGCTGCACGCTCGATGAACAATCGATGGCGAGAATGAGTTCGACGGCGACCGCTTCGGTGCGCGCATCACCGGGAGCGCCAATCAGGGCCAGGGCGAACAAAGCGCCGCTCGCCAGGCGCAAGAACCGAGCGTGGGCATCGCGAAAGGAGAGTCTACAAACCATCGGATTATACTAGCTGCGACATGTGCTCGCGTCAGCATTCCTAACGCATTGCATCGAACACAACTTGGTGTTTAAAACGCGGTCAAATTTGAAGGGTGCATCCATTGCGTTGGGTTTGGCTCAGTTTGCTGGCCATTTTTTTGGCGACTCCGGGGCGTGCGAACGCTTCGGGCATACCGGAGGACGGTGTGCTCGATTTTGCAATTCTGCGCAACGGCGAGCAGATTGGCCGTCATTTGATCCGCTTCGAGCGGCGCGGTGAGCCAACCATCGTGCAGATCACCGCCGACGTGGACTATCGGGTTGCCTTTATCCCGCTTTACATATTTCGCCATACCGCCCGGGAAACTTGGCGGGCGGGCGATTTGATCGATATGAAGGCGGAAACGAACGACAACGGCGACGATTACGACATCGCGTTGACGATTGACGGTGCCTTGGGTGCGCTTTCCATCAATGACGAATCCACCTCCGTAGATACGCCGCTGCGCCCGGCAAGCCTATGGAACAAGGCAGCGCTAGGCGATCAGGTGATCCTGGATCCGGCCGATGGCGATCTCATGAAGGTGTCGGTTGCCGAGGCCGACGAGGAGACGATCACCGTCCGCGGCCGGGAAATTCGTGCGCGCCGCTATGATATGACCGGGGATTTCCAGCGCATGCTGTGGTTCGATCAGCATAACGTGCTGGTGCAGGTCGTCTTCGATGGCGAGGACGGATCGGAAATCCGCTACCAACTGCGTTGATGGTTCTATGCGATTAAGGCCGCGACCCCGATCACCGCGGTGACCGCCAAGGCGGCGTAACGAAAGAACAGCTCGGACGCGAAACGGAACAGCCGGCCGCCAATCCAGATGGCGATCAGATAAGGGGGCGCCAGAACCAGGGCACGCCAGATGATGTCAACGGTCAAAGCGCCGTTCAGCCAGATGGTGAGCAGGGCTGTCATGTTGGCGATGGCCAGATAGCCGATAATATTGGCCCGAACCGCTTCATGCCCGTGCGGCCCGGACAGAAGGAACAGGACCGCGGGCGGCGCCCCCATGCCGGCACCGCCGCTCAACACGCCGCCAACTGTTCCCACGCCGATCACGACAGGCAGGGAAGGCGGCCGCTGATAGCGCCAACCAAGCATCAAAACGGCGACAAAGGCGAGAACGGTGATGGCGATCGCCCGTCGCATGTCCGCGGGATCGAGATTGATCAGCAGCCAAGCCCCAAGCGGTGTCGTCAGGACGGAGGCGAGCGCCAGCGGGGCCACGATCCGTTTCTCGGACTGGCGTATCGCGGTCCGTAGCAACTGGATGACCGCGCCGATATCCGCCAGTAACACAATCGATACTGCCCCGAGCGGCCCGTAAATGAGGCTGAGCCCCGGAACCGCGCCCATTGACCCGCCGAATCCAAGGAATCCGCGCAGGAGCCCGCCCAGCGCCATGAATCCGGCGGCCGCCAGCAGGTTCATATCGAATTCGATCATCGAATCGGCGCCTCGGATCGCATGGCGGGAAAGGTTGAAGGCCGCAGGTCCGCACGGTACGTTGCTTAGCATACGGAACGGGTAGAGGACGAATGTCATGGCGGCGGAACCCGCTTACGCGCCGGTCACGGACCAGCTGATCGACGAGCTTCGTGACGTCGTCGGCGAACGGCTGTCGACCGCAGCGGCCGTGCGTGAACATCATGGCAATGGCGAGGATTATTTCGATGCCGTGCCGCCCGATGTCGTTGTATTCGCCCATTCGACTGAAGAGGTCAGCGCGATCGTCAAGATTTGCGCAGACCACGGTGCGCCCATCATCGCCTACGGCACGGGCACGTCCCTGGAAGGGCATGTCCTCGCCCTGCACGGCGGTGTCTGCATCGATCTGTCGGAAATGAACGACGTCCTTGAGGTCCATGAGGAAGACCTTGATTGCCGAGTTCAAGCCGGTGTGACGCGCAAGCAGCTCAACGAGGAACTGCGCGCGACGGGTCTGTTCTTTCCGATCGACCCCGGCGCTGACGCGTCATTGGGGGGCATGAGCGCCACGCGTGCCAGCGGCACCAACGCGGTGCGCTACGGCACGATGCGCGAGAACGTACTTGGTCTGACGGTCGTTCTTGCCGATGGTCGCATTATCCGGACCGGCGGCCGGGCGCGGAAATCGTCGGCAGGCTACGACTTGACCCGCGTATTCGTCGGTTCGGAAGGTACGCTCGGGATCATCACGGAAGTTCAGCTACGGCTGTATGGCATTCCCGAAGCGATGTCCGCCGCCGTTTGCCAATATCCCACAGTGGACGATGCGGTGAACACGGTGATCCTGACGATTCAATCTGGGATCCCCGTGGCGCGCATCGAACTTCTCGACGAAGTGCAGATGGGCGCCTGTGTTACGTATTCGGACTTGGGCGCCTATGAGGCCAAGCCGACATTGCTGTTCGAATTTCACGGAACCGAAGCATCGGTTGCCGAGCAAGCGGAGATGGTCGGCGCCATTTCCGATGAATACGGTGGCAGTGAGTTCCAATGGGCAACCCGGACGGAGGAGCGTAACAAGCTGTGGCAGGCGCGGCATGACGCTTATTTCGCTGCGTTGGCGCTTAAACCGGGTACGAAAGGGATCGCGACAGACGTTTGTGTACCGATTTCCAAGCTGGCTGAATGTATCGCGGATACGCAGCGCGACATCGAGGAAACGGGCATCCCGGCGCCGATCGTGGGTCATGTCGGTGACGGTAATTTCCACCTCGTGATGCTCGTCGATCGGGACAGCGACGAAGAAATGACGCGCGCCAAAGACATGATCGGCCGGCTCAATCACCGCGCAATCGCGATGGGGGGAACCTGCACCGGTGAGCACGGTGTCGGTATCGGCAAGATGGATTACCTGACGGCCGAACATGGCGATGCTGTCAGTGTCATGCGCAGCATCAAAAAGGCCCTCGACCCGGACAACATCATGAATCCAGGAAAAATTTTACGAGTCTGAGCGCGCACGGCCAGTTTACCGCGCGCGATTTGAAATAGCTCTGCAAACGGCTTAATTGTAGGGCAGTTTTCGGAACGGATGACGCCATCCGCTCCGGGTTGAATGACAGGTTGGGCCCGCGCTCGAAACCTCGGAGCTCTCATTTGAAAAAGATCGTCATCGCGCTTGTCGTGCTGGTGGTGGTGCTTGTCGGGGCCGTCCTGATCGTCCCCAGCTTCATCGACTGGAATTCTTATAAGGGCCAGATCGTCGCCGCGATCCGGGACAATACCGGCCGCGGTGCTGCCATCGATGGGGACATCGCGTTTACCGTCCTTCCCGCGCCGGCACTGCGCGTCGCCGGATTGCGCATCGAAAATTTCGAGGGCGCGCAGGCGGCCGACATGGTGCGCCTGAAGGAGCTTCGGGTGCGTGTCTCGATCGGCGCGCTGTTGGAACGGCGGATCGTGGTCGAACGGCTGGAGCTGGTCGAGCCCGTTATCGCGCTTGAAGTCGCTAAAGATGGCAAGGCCAGCTGGGATATCGATATCGCCGCCGCGGCGGGAAGCGATGCCACTTCGTCCGAAGGCGATTCCGGCGACGCGCCCCTCGACATTTCCCTCGCTGACGTTCGCGTCAGCGGTGGATCCTTGAGTTTCGAAGACCGTCGGTCCGGCACGTCCGAAAAGGTCGAAGATCTGCAAATGGCAATCGGGGCGCCGTCGCTGTCCGGCCCGTTCGATGTGACGGCGTCGGCCCGTGCGCGCGGCATGCCGGTCTCGCTCGAATTGAAGACAGGTGCCCTGAAGCCTCAGCAGCCGCTCACGATCGGGTTGAAAGCGGCCTTGACCGAGGCCGATGCCGAACTTCGTTTCAACGGCAAAATGCTGGCCCCGATTCCCACCGGGTTGCTGTCCGGGAAGCTCGAAATCACGGGGGCGAGTGCCGCGAAACTCGCATCCGCCGCCGGCCAGGACAATCTGCCCCCCGTACTCGCGCAACCCGTGTCGATCGAAGGCACCCTCATGGTTTCGCCGGATGCGGTCGCGCTGAACGATACGGCCTTAAAGTTCGGCTCACTCAGTGGCAACGGCGCGGTAAGCGTTACGCTGGGCGAAACGATGAACGCCGATATCGCCGTTTCGGTCAGCCGTCTCAATCTCGACGAATTGCTGAAGCAGGCAACCGCAGCGCCGACGACTCCCTCGGAAACGGCAAAACCGGCGGAGTCTTCGACCGAGCCGAAAGCCGCGAGTTCCGACCCTATCGCTGTGGAATTGCCCAAGAACATCAACGCGTCCTTCGATCTCGCGATAGACGTTATCCAGTATCGCGGCAGTGTGATCCGGGAAGCCGGTTTGCGCGCCGCGCTGGCCAATGGCGAAGTGACGCTGGACCGGGCCGCCGCCCTATTGCCCGGCGGTTCGGATGTATCGCTTCTGGGATTCTTGTCCTTCATCGAGGGAGAACCCCGTTTCGATGGAGAGGTCGCAGCGGCGTCGGACAATCTGCGGTCACTGCTGGATTGGGCCGGTGTGGAGGCGGGCGCGCTCCCACCCGACCGGCTGCGCGGCTTCTCATATGCAAGCAAGGTAAAGCTGACACCGACTGCGGTTGAAGTGCAGGATATCAATGTCCGCCTGGACGCCAGTACGATGACGGGCGGGTTGGCCGCCGCGCTGCGGGATCGTCCCGGTTTCGGATTACGGTTGGCCATCGATCAGATGAACCTGGACGCCTATTTGCCGCGGGCTTCGGTCAAATCATCTGAGGGTGCGTCCAGCGACAAAGCCTCATCGACGGCCGCGGCCTCGCCTGCGCCGGCCTCGCCTCTGGCCGTGCTGAATTCCTTTGATGCCAACATTGATTTGGAGATCGACCGGCTCACGGTGCAAAAGACCTTGGCGCGCAAGGTCCGTCTCGACGGTTTGCTGGCCGGCGGCAACTTCACTATCCGCAAGGCAAGCGTTGCTGATTTTGCCGGTGCCAATGCAAACATTTCCGGAGATGTGAAGGACCTCGCCGCGAAACCGTCTGTTGGACTGAAGTACCGGGCAGCGGTCAACGATCCGGCCAAGCTGTTCCGTTTCTTGGGAACACCTCCGCCTATTCCGCTGCGGAAGCTCGGAAAACCGAAACTCTCCGGCCGACTTGACGGGACGCTGGATGCGCTTTCCGTCAAGTCGGACATCGCCGCAGCGGGGGCAAAACTCGCTCTCGAAGGCAATGTCAAAAAGCCGTTGGCCGCACCGACGCTTGACCTGGGTATGGCGATCAACCATCCGGAGCTCGCCCAGTTCGTACGCCTGGCCGTGCCGGACTTTCGCCCGGCGGCGGCAAAGCTCGGGCCTTTGGCCGCCGCCTTCCGACTGTCCGGGACGCCGGAAGACTTCGCGCTATCTGGCTTGGAGGCGACGGCCGGACCGGTGCAGGTCAAGGGAACCGCGGCGGTGCGGACGGTCGGGGCCACGCCGTATGTGAAGGCAGATCTCGCGACCAGCGATGTGCTGGTCGACCTTTTTCGCCCGCCGGCCAGGCCGTCTCAGCCGGCCACCGCTCGGGGGCGAGCGGCGAACAGCACGGCCGGCGGTGGCAATGTGTCGCAACCAAACGGGCGCTGGTCTCGCGAACGGATCGACTTCAGCGGTATGCAAGGGGTCGATGCGGATGTGACCGTGAAGATGTCGGGGTTGATCAACGGCAATATCCGGCTGTCGCAGCCAGTGGTCGAAGCGAGTTTGAAATCGGGTCAGTTGGATCTGAAGCAATTCCGGGCCGGTATATTCGGCGGGACCGTATCCGCGAAGGGACGCGTGAACGGGGCAGCCAAGGCGGTTCCGATGGGCGTCGACGTCGTCATATCCAATGTCGATCTGGCACAGGCGGCGAAGACGTTGGGCGCACCGCCGCGGGCGAGCGGGCCCTTGTCCGCGAACGCGTCCTTGACGATGTCGGGCGATTCGGAAGCCGCGATCGTTTCTTCCCTGGCGGGGACGGGCAGGCTGTCCGGAAAAATTCAGATCAAGGTTACCGAACAGGAAAACCGGGCAATCGGTGCGGTTGGATTGGCTTCGGCGCTCTTCGGCAAGAAGGTCAAGGAGCTCAAACAGGTCGGTGGACTCACCAACGAAATTTTCAATGCGTTCGGGCGCAATCCGGCTGACCTGACGGGCTCCTTCGCCATAGACCGCGGGGTCTTGCGAACGCGCGATACGGTTCTGAATGGCCGCGGCGCGCGGGCATTGACCGCCGGTGCGGTGGATTTGCCGCGTTGGCTGATCGATACGAACACGTCAGTTGCACGGACGGGGCAACAGGGACAGGAACCCTTTGTTTCCGTCGCGCTCACCGGTTCCTTGGACTCGCCAAATCCGAAGGTGAGCGGAGGGTTCTTGAAATCGTCCAGTCCTGCCCCGGCGTCCAACCCGATCCAACAGATCCTGCCCGGCGTTCTTGGTCCGAAGCCGGACAGCGGCAGCGGTTCGGGCAAGGTCGAGCCGCAAGATATCTTGCGTGGCCTGCTCAAGGGTTTTGGACGCTAGCCTCCGGCAGGGGCCGGGCAACACTAGCCTGATTTATGCAGTTTGATCCGCGTCGCGGCGGCGATAGGAATCCAGAACGAACAGCCTGATCGCGCTCGATAGATTTCCGGAGCGCCGGCTATCGATCTCGGTGACCATTTGATTGACGGTCAGGCCGCGCGATGTCGCGATCGCCTTCAGCGCGTTCCAAAAGGCATTTTCCAGCGATACGCTCGTGCGATGCCCGGCGATCACGACCGACCGCTTGCGCATCTCACCCGGATTTATCGACTGGTCTTCCTCGATATTCGGCATATCGGGCGCTACCTTCCTCGCCCCATAATTGCCTACTGCCTGATTCATTCGCCGCGCCTTTCCGTAAAAAACTATATCGGAGGCGGAAAATTTCGACAAACAAGGTGCGGTAATTCTGTAGGTTTCTCACAAAGTGTTGAACGCCCGTGACGCATGGCCGACCGGACGCGCGAAATGTCAGGTAATTCGTTGATTTATCGGAATTCTGCGGGACCATTGGCAACTCTGCCCCGACGGCCCGCACTGGTGTTCAGATAAGCATTGGGCGGCGGCGGAAGGCTCAGAGCCGCGTGCTGACGAATGTCAGCAATGTGTAGCGTTGTCCGGCCGTGATCGGCACCACTTCGTGCAGCAACCCGCACGAAAAGATCAGGACGCCGCCCTTTGGGGGAGCGTAATGGTCGATGCCGTATTCGGGAAATCGCAGGTAACCGCCTTCGTAACCGTCGTTGAGATTGAAGGAAGCAGCGAATTGCCGGTGACTCAGCGCTTCGGACGGATTGTCGCGATGTGGCCGGAAAAAGCCGGCGTCTTTCGCGTCATAACAACCGACTCTGAATTTTTCGAATGTCCATTCCTTGTCGAAAGCATGAACACGTTCGATTTCCGGTGAAACACGCGGCATCAGCGTTATCAGCAGATGCCGTTCCAGCGCCCCTTCGATGACGACGTCACTGCGTCGTTTGACTTCGGATCGTCCGGCGCGTCCCGATTCCTGGCCGGAATCGACATTGACCACATTTTCGCGCTTCTCGCCGTCTCGCCAAGCGTCGATCAATCGATCGCAATCCGCATTGTCGAGGACGTCCGGTATGAAGAGGACAGGCGCTTGCTTTGAGATGAACCGGGGCGGGTCTTGCGGCGCAATCCGTTGGAAGGCGGCGCAGGCGATCTCGGCGAACGAACTGGCGTGGTCGGCGCCGGCAAGCGCGACGATCCGCTGGTTGGGATCGAGTGCGAACAACGCCGGCGCGGTGAGTCCCGACGCTTGAAGATAGGCGTTTTGGACATTCGAGCCGGGGTCGCGCAACAGGGTGAATCCCCCTTGCGCGGATTCAGCGGGCAATCCGGAATCTCGCGCTTCGACAACGGCATATCGATGCGCACCGAATTCATCGAACTCATTTGACTTTTCACAAAATTGACGCAGCGTATCGCCACTATTGCGCCCGGCGATCAACAGGATGATTGGGCCGCCGGTCAGATCGGTATTGTACAATTCGCGCCGTTCGCCGCCGATATCCTCGAGCAGGAAATTCGGGACGCGGTCACCGACGGTCATTTTTCGGATGGGCGCATTCATGGGGCTCAGTCGCCTTCGCGGCGCCAGGCGAGCGCGGTGGCCCCCAATGCAAGGAACAGCACAAGCAGGGCGGGAAACAGCGGCACCACCTCGACACCGGTGACGATGTAGTCGCCATTCGCCGTCAGTCCAATCCAGTCGCGGCCCGCGGTATTCCGGTCGGGTCCGGTTCGGCGAAGCTTCGGGACGCCGTTCTCGATCCAGCGAACGGCACCGCCGGTCGCTTTGCTAAGCGGTGCCAGAATATCCTCTGTGGCACGGACGTCGGCGAACTCGATCGGGTTCAATGACCCCGCCGCCGCCATGAAAATCCGGTTGCCGTCGCTGACGCGATAGAGTCCGGATTGCGTGATCGGCAGACTGCCCGTGAACAACCCGTTGCTTTTCTCCTCAAGGGTTACTTCCTGCGTTTTGCCATCGGGCCCGGTTACGGTGACCGGCCGCGGTTCCGCATCAACATCCCGGCGCGTGATTTCAAGCTGGTCCTGCCTGGCAATCGCGCGCAGGTCCTTTTCTTCCAGTTCCGGCTCCTTCATCAGCCAGTGCGCGAGGCGTCGTAACAGTTCCGCCTGCGGGCCGCCGCCGTCGAAACCGCGCGCCCACAGCCAGATATGGTCGCTGTTCAGCTGCGCGACCCTCCCTTCGCCGAACCGGTCGAGGATAAGCAGTGGCCGGTCGTCGGCCCCGTTCATCAAGACACGGCCCTGTTTGACGTCGACATCCACAAGCCGGAACCAACGCCCCCATTTCTGATCCTGATCGTCCGTCGCGAGCCCGGCGGTAACCGGATGACGTTTGCCGACATCCGTTACCGTCGGCCGATAGCCGCGATTGACCACTTCACCGGTGGGTTCGCCAGGCAACGCCTTACCCAACGGGGTGCGGTAGATGCTGAAGGGGCCGGCGAAAGTCGGCCCGACTGCTTCGAGCAGCGCGCCGCCTTCTTCGATATAGTCGACGATGTTGCGCAGGTAGGACGGCGGTAATACGCCGCGGCGGCGATACCGGTCGAAGATGACGAGATCGAAGTCATCCAGCTTGACCTCGAACAGTTCCCGTGTCGGGAATGAGATCAGCGACAATTCGTTGATCGGGGTACCGTCCTGTTTCTCCGGCGGACGCAAGATCGTGAAATGGATCAGGTCGACCGAAGGATCGGATTTCAGCAGGTTGCGCCAGGTGCGCTCGCCGGCATGCGGTTCGCCGGAGACCAGCAGGACTCGCAACCGGTCGCGTACACCGTTGATCGATATGACGGCGCGATTGTTGGTACGGGTGAGCTCATCGCGGGAGGGGGCGACATCTAGCTCGAATACGCTCGGACCGCCGTGATTCAGTGTGATCGGCAATTTAAAATCTTGGCCGATTGGGGCTTCCATACTTGTCGGCTCGCCCCCGTCGCGGCGGATCGACAGGGTTGCCGTCTTGCTGGGGACGGCGGCGCTGTCCTTGATATGAATCGTCATTTCCTGTTCTTTGCCGACGATACCGAACGCCGGCGCTTTCACGACGACCAAGCGCCGGTCCGACGCCTTTGCCCGCCCGCTGAGCAGGACATGCAACGGCTTCGGCAGATCGTCCGCTTGCAACGCCGATTGCGGGTCGTGCAATTGCCCATCTGTCAGCAGGATGGCGCCCGCCACACGCCGCGCCGGAACGTCGCTCAACGCCCGCGACAGGGGGGCGATCAGCCGCGTGCCCTGGTCGGCCGCCGCCAGCCCGTCCTGGCCGACTTTAACAACACGGAGTTCCAATGAGTTGCCATGCTTCTCCGCGGCTGTCCGGATTGCTTCAAGCGCACTGGCGACCTGTGCCCGGCGTTCGCCGATACCTTGGCTTGGCGAGTCGTCCACAATGACAACCGCCACATCCTTGAGCGGTTCGCGTTCTTCTGCGATCAGCGATGGGTTCATCAATGTCAGCATTAGGACCGCGAAGGCCAGGGTCCGCCACAGGGCGCCGTTCGCCCGGACATACAGACCGATACCGGCCAGCAGGGCGGCGGCAACGCCCAGCGCTATCACCGCGATCCACGGCAGCAAGGGGGCGAATTCGATCGTCGTCCCAGCCACGGCTCAGTTCCCCAGCCGTTCGAGGATTGAGGGCACATGCACCTGATCGGACTTGTAGTTCCCGGTCAGCGTGTACATCACCAGATTTACCCCAAACCGATAGGCCAATTCGCGTTGCCGTTCGCCACCGGGGACCGCTGCATACAAATGCCGGCCTTGGTTGTCTACGGCCCAAGCGGCCGCCCAATTGTTCGCGCCGACGATGATGCTGGAGACACCGTCATTGACCCGCTCGCCGGGCCGTTCGACCCAGACTCGGCCATCGGCCCAACGTCCCGGGAAGGACTGCATCAGGTAGAACGCTTTGGTCAGGACATGGCTCGGCGGCACCGGGGTCAAGGGCGGAATATCCAGTCCGCGCGTTAAGCGTCGAAGCAACCCGGCGCCGTTGCCGCCTCCGCCGCCATCCAGCAAGTCGAACAGGATTGTCCCACCGGAGGCCATGAAGCGGTTCAGGCGGCCGATCGTCTCGGCGGAGGCTGGTTGCTGCGTCTCCGTGACAGGCCAGTAAAGCAGTGGGAAGAGGCTCAACGGGTCGGTTTCGATATCGATTCCAATCGGCTCCGCGGCTTCGATCGCGGTGCGCTGATTGAGAATACGGCTGAGGCCGACCAGGCCCTGCAGACTGGTATCGTCGGTCGTTGGGTCGCCGGTAACGACATAGGCCAGTCTCGTTTCCAGGGCGGCCTTCAGCGCGAAATCCTCGTCGACGGACTGCGCGAAGCCATCGGCAGCGGACAGCATCGCAAAAGAAAATGCCAGGCAAGCGGTGGCGGCGCACGGTCGCAGCCGCGGCAGCAATCCCCGCATGATCAGCGTGGCCAGCGCATCGATCATGAACAGAATTAGTGCGGCCGTGAGCAGCCAGGGTTTTAAGTCGATCTCAGTAGCCGGCGCGTAGCTCTGCTGCGCGACACCATCGGGCAGGCCGCCGAGCGGTTGGAACACATCGATCTGCGGCCCGAGATTTAGCGCGCGCCGGCTGCTGCTGTCGCCGTACAGGCCCGGCGGGGTTTGGGGTGTTACCGTTGCGGACCCGAAGGCACCCGCATTGATCGCCTTTGTCGCAGGACCCGGCTCGATCGCATGACCGTAGCCATTCAAAAGCGTGATCGGCGGCAGTGGCCGGTCGCCCTGTCCGCCGTCTGCGACGCCGCGGCTGGTCGAGACAATCCGTTCCAGCATTTCGACGAACAAGCCGGATAGTGCGAGGTTCGACCATGCGGCATTCGATGTGGTGTGCACGAGTACGATCGGGCCTTCACCGGTTTGGCTGGCGGTAACGAGCGGTGTGCCGTCGGTCAGCCGGGCCCAGGATTTCTCGCCGAGATCGGGCGATGGCTCAGCCAATACTTGGCGTGCGATTGTGACATCGTCCGGCAAGGTGAGGTCGAAAAACGGACTTTCGCGCGTGAACGGGGCGAGCCGTGCCGGCTTGCTCCAGAGCATGGCGCCGCCCAAAGTCCGGCCACCGCGCCGCAACGGCACCGGCACGAGCATGTCTTCGGCGTTCTGGGCCAAGCGGGGACCGGCGAACCGCAAAACCATACCGCCCTCGGCCGCCCAGGCAGCGAGGCGGTCCCGGTCGCGGGGCTCTAGCGGGGTGCTGTCCGGTACGACGATGACGGCAAGCGCATCCGCCAAAAGCTTGTCGACCGTCCCGCGGCGGATCTCGCTATACGGTTTCAGGGCCCGTTCGATGTAATACAGTTCGGAGAGCAGCGCCGGTCCGGTATCGAGCGGCGTTTCGGAAACCATACCGACCGGCCTGCGGCGCCACCGCGTGTCGAGCAAGGCGACCGACGCCGCGGTCGTGTCGCCCTCGACCTCCAGCCTCGCGATGGCATTGCGCAGTTCCAACGGCAATTCGAGCGTTACCGATGCTGTCGACGCGCCATCTTTAAATCGTAACGCTTCGCGCGCGATCAATCGTCCGTCACTGCCGGTTGCCCGAAGCTGGACGCTGGTTTCGCCTCGTGTCGAGGCGCGCCGTACGGGAACCGTGAACTGGTTGACGCCAATTTCCGGCGGTGCGACCACATGCGGCAGATCGTCCGGCATCAGGACGGTCAGTTTGCCAAGTCGCCGCAACCGTTCCGTAATGGGGCCGGCGTCGTCATGATCGAGGCCATCGCTGAGCCACAGGACGGTGGGGTTGCCGGTCAGTTTGACGTCTTTTATCGCGTCCAGCGCCGCCTGCCGGTTTGTCGGCCAGGCCTTCGGTTCGATAGCCGCGGCGTTGCTGCGCGCCTGACTGGGCCGCAACAGGCCTGAAAACGCGGCAGCACTGCCTCGTGCATCGGGCGCGGTTGGCAACAGAACGACGGTCCGTCCTTCGCGGTCGGCCTGATCTATGGCGCGGTTCATCGCCTCCTGCCGGGCGGTCCAGTCGCCGGCGGAAGCCCATCCGTCATCGATCACAACGACCAACGGCCCATTGCCTGACAGCGGGGCGCTGGGATTGAACAGGGGGTGGGCAAGCGCGACGATCAGCAGGGTTGCGGCCAAAAGCCGAAGGATGATCAGCCACAGAGGGGACGCGTCCGGCGTTTCCTCTTTGCTGAGCAGATCGAATAGAAGGCGTACCGCGGGGAAGCGCATCTGCTGCGGCGCCGGTGGTGTGATGCGCAGCAGCCACCACAGCACTGGCAGCACCAGCAGGGCGGTCAGGATCCAGGGCGATGCAAAGGCGAAGGTTTCCAGACCCATCTCAGCCCACCGAGTGCTGTGGCGCCAAGGCGGTATACAGGTTCAACAACGCCGACTCCGGCGAACGGTCGGTGCTGTGCTGCTGATATACCCAGCCTGTGCGGCGGGCGACATCCTGCAACGCTTCGCAATGTCTCGTGAATTTCGACCGGTATGCGTCGCGCGCGGATTGCACCCGGCCCAATACCGTGTTGCCTTCGTTCTCGAACCCTTCGAACCGGATTCGGCCACGAAACGGCAGGTCCCGTTCCGCCGGGTCGACAATTTGCAGGATGAGTCCGTTCACGCCGTGCGCCGCGAGCGCGGCGATCCGTGCGGCAACGTCGTCTGGCGGTGACAGGAAATCGCCGAGCAGGATGACCTGCGCATAGCGCGGCAGGGGACGATAGGGCGGTAAACTCTCGGCTTCCTCCGCAGTGCGCAGCATGTGATCGGCGATCCGATCGAAGGCGAGGCGGCCGCTTCGCGCCTGGCGCGCGCTACCGAGCAGGGCAAAGCGTTCCCCGGCGCGCATAAGCAGCAACGAAAGGCCCAGCAGCAATAAATCCGCCCGTGCGGCTTTCGTCGTCAAATTCCGATCGGAACTGTACTGCATCGAAGGGGAGGTATCGCGCCAAAGCCAGGCGGATTGGGCTGCTTCCCATTCCGTTTCACGAACGAAGAGATGGCGGGACTTCGCCGATTGGCGCCAATCGATCGCGCTCGCCGCGTCGCCGGCTTCGTAGCGGCGAAACTGCCAAAAAGTCTCACCCTGTCCGACGCGGCGGCGGCCATGGACACCTTGTGCAACGGTCGATGCGACGCGTTCGGCGGCCAGAAGCAGCGGCGGCAGGCTGCCGGAGGCGCGTGCCGCCTGATTCTGAAGCTCTAGCCGTCGTTCCGTCGCGGTCATTCCGTTCCCGCTCCCCGGCCTAGCGCACTGGCTCGCAAAGCCGGTCGATGATCTGGTCGATTGTAATGCCCTCGGCGCGTGCCGCGAAGTTCAATGCCATACGGTGCCGCAAGACCGGGTTGGCCAGAGCCAGAACGTCATCGACAGACGGTGCGAGCCTGCCGTCGATCAGGGCACGCGCCCGGCAGGCGAGCATCATGGCTTGGCTCGCGCGGGGGCCCGGCCCCCAGGACACGTGGTTGAGGACGTCGGGAACCTCGCTGGTTTCCGGCCGGCCGGCCCGCACGATGCGTAAGATGGCCTCGACGACACGCTCGCCGACGGGAACGCTGCGGACCAGACGTTGCGCCGCGATCAGCTCGTCGGCAGTGAAAATCGCCTCGGCCTTCGCTTCGGAGACACCGGTCGTCGCCAGCATGATCTCGCGTTCGGCATCTTCCTCCGGGTAGCCGACGTCGATTTCCATAAGAAACCGGTCGAGCTGCGCTTCCGGCAGCGGGTAAGTGCCTTCCAACTCCAACGGATTCTGGGTTGCCAACACGTGGAACGGTTTCGGCAGTTCGTGAGATTGGCCGGCCACGGAGACTCGATGCTCCTGCATCGCCTGCAGGAGGGCCGATTGCGTGCGTGGGCTGGCGCGGTTGATTTCATCGGCCAGCAAAACCTGGCAGAACACCGGACCCTCCAGGAATCGGAAGGAGCGGCGGCCGGACTCCGATTCTTCCAAGACCTCCGATCCCAAAATATCCGCCGGCATCAGGTCAGGTGTGAATTGAATGCGGCTGTCTTCCAGGCCGAGCACCAAGCCCATCGTTTCGACCAGGCGCGTCTTGCCCAACCCTGGCACACCGATCAGCAGCGCGTGTCCGCCGGACAGCAGGGTGGTGAGGCTAAGGTCGACGACATGGGTTTGACCAAAAATAACTTTGCCGATACTGGCGCGCGCGGCTGCCAGCCGATCGCCTAGTTTCTCGATTTCTACGACAAGATCTTCCTGCTCGGGAGCACTGGCGTCGGACGGGCTCAAGACCTAATCTCCTCACATGATATGTCGGTATAATAGCATGGGTGGCGTTCGATGAGCGTGCAAGCCCAGAAACCCAATCATCTCGAAAAAATGATCGAAAACCAGCCGGTTGCTATCGATCCTGACGATCCGGATCGATTTCAGATGCGTATCGCACGCGACGGCACCTGGTACCATCAAGGAAGGCCGATCCGGCGCCTTGCCCTGGCGAAGTTGTTCTCAACCGTCCTGCGCCGCGAAGCGGATGGTGATTACTGGTTGGTGACACCGGTCGAACGTGGCCGGATCGAAGTCGAGGATGCGCCCTTTACTGCCGTCGATATGACGGTCGAGGGTACGGGAAAAGATCAGGTTTTATGCTTTCGGACGAATTTCGACGAGATTGTCCGCGCCGGTGCGGATCACCCGCTTCGTCTGGCGAAAAATGCTGAAACCGGGGAACCGTCGCCCTACATAACGGTACGGGACAATCTGGAAGCGCTGATCACGCGGTCGACATTTTACGAGCTGGTCGATTTGGCGGACGAACAGTGGGACGGCGCCGAAGGTGAATTGGGTATATGGAGCGGCGGCGTCCTGTTCGATCTGGGCTCCACCGCGGAGTAGCGCATGCGACGTGAAGACATAAAAAGGCGGTTTGACGCGCTGAACGGACAGGAGGCGACGGTGCGCTGGTCAGGCCAGCGTGGCGATCACGATCTGAATCCGGGCATGCAGCCGCAGGACGACCTCACCCCGGCGGCGGTTCTCGTTCCCTTGGTCGATCGACCGGGCGGCCTGACCGTCCTGTTGACGCAGCGGACCGCGCACCTCAACGATCATGCAGGACAGATCAGTTTCCCAGGCGGTCGGGTGGAGCACGAAGATCCGAGCCACCTGGCGGCGGCGCTGCGCGAGGCGGAGGAGGAGGTCGGCTTGCCGCCTGACCGGGTCGAAGTCATCGGCACGCTGGATTATTACATCGTGCGTTCGGGCTATCGCGTGACCCCCGTCGTCGGCTTTGTCAATCCACCCTTTGACGTGCGCCCCGACCCGTTTGAGGTCGCCGAAGTTTTCGAAGTGCCGCTCTCCTTCGTTCTCGATACGGACAACCACGTCATGGAGTCGCGAACGGATCAGGGGGTGGAGCGGACATTTTACGTTTTACCCTACGAAAACCGGTATATCTGGGGTGCAACGGCCGGGATGCTGGTCAATCTCACTGACGTGTTGGCAGAACGATGATCCGAAAACTCCTCACCGTCGCCTTGCCGTTCCTGACGCCTTTTGTCGTCTATCTGATCTATTGGTGGACGGTGCGCCGTCGCCAATTAATGGAAGCGCAGGGGCGTAAGGTCGCACCCTGGGAAGATTTTCCCTGGACATGGGTGGTGACGGCCGGCGCCGTTCTTACCGCTATGACGTTGATCGCCACGACGATGCTGACCGGCGGTGATCCGTCCGAGGCCTATCATCCGCCGCGTCTCGAAGACGGAAAGATCGTTCCCGGCCGCATCGGGCAATAACATCGTGTCCAAGGCGGAGACCGTACTCGCCGACTGGATGGACGCATCCGAGACGCGTGCGGTGACGGATGCTCTGGCCCAAGCGGGTTGTGCCGTCCGGTTCGTTGGCGGGTGCGTGCGGGATACCCTGCTCGGACGGCCGATCGCCGATATCGACATTGCCACCGATGCGCCGCCGAATGCCGTCATGAATGCGCTTCGTAGCGCCGGTCTGAAAGCCATTCCGACCGGGATCGATCATGGCACCGTCACCGCCGTGGCCGGCGGCAAATCGTTTGAGATCACGACGCTGCGGCGCGACGTGGAAACCGACGGACGGCACGCAACCGTTCAGTTTACCGACGATTGGGACGCGGATGCGGCGCGCCGCGATTTCACGATGAACGCGATCTCATTGGAAACGGATGGGACGATCCATGATCCGTTCGGGGGGCGCGCCGATCTGGCGGCGGGCCGGGTGCGTTTCGTTGGCGTGGCGCAGGACCGGATCGTCGAAGATGTTCTGCGCCTGCTGAGATTTTTTCGGTTCTACGCTCATTACGGGGCGCCGCCGCCAGATGCCGCGGCACTGGCCGCATGCCGGTCGCTGGCGCCGCAACTGTCGGCCCTGTCCGGTGAGCGCGTGCGTGCGGAGCTGATGAAGCTGCTGCAGGCCCCGAATCCAATGCCCGCATTGGGTTTAATGCGCGACGCCGACATTTTTCCAAACTTTCTGCCCGAAGCGACCAACCTTCCCGTGCTTGAGCGGCTGGTGGCGATTGAGCGCCGAAGCGGCACTGCCATTGATCCAATGCGGCGCCTGGCGGCTCTGCTCGGCGGCGGTCCCTCCTCGATGTCGAAGGTTGCCGACCGTCTGCGGCTTTCCAATGTGGAACGAGATTATCTCGGCATTATCGCAACGGAGACGGTTGCGCCTGAATTGGATGCTGTAGAGCGGCGGCATTTGATTCACCGGCTGGGGGCCGCGGCGTCTCGAGAGCTGGTGCTGCTCTGTTGGGCCCGCAACAATGACGATGCCGGATGGCAGTCATTGCTCGATCTGGCGGATGGCTGGTCTGCGAAGGCGCTACCGTTGAGCGGGGATGATGTCCTGGCGCGCGGCATCGCCCGTGGCCCGGCCGTCGGTGCGGCTCTAAGCGCCGTGGAACATTGGTGGGTCGAGGGAAATTTCACCGCCGACCGGGCAGCCTGTTTGGCCCGTCTCGACGTGGAAATTAGCCGCGTGAGTTAGAGCCCTATCGCCAGGCCAGAAAAAGCCGATAGCGGTTCCGCCCCTACTTCTTTTTGCAGGCCTCCGGCAAGGCTGGATAGGCTTTCATT
>JAPPPC010000786.1 GCA_028817685.1 Rhodospirillaceae bacterium | reverse complement strand
CATCCGGCCGCCAACCGGAGAGCGCCTGTGGCACCCCTTCATCGACGGAGCGCAACCGCGCCCGCTGGGCTTGCAATGTCGGATTGTTCGTATAGGCGAGCGCCAGGGCTTCCATCAGATTTTGCGCGCGCCCCTCGCCCGGCGTCACCATCGCAAAACCTGCCAACAAAATGACTAAGACGGATACCCGCCGCATGGCATTTCCTTTTCCGGCGTGGCCTTCAAGACCATAGCCACCCAATTTATTCTTCATACCCAGTCCGCACCGATGCATTCCGCCGCGAATTGATATGGCACCAAAGCGGAATAAACCACAAAATGTTGAATAGAAACAGTGCTAAAACACAAAACCTGCCTCTTTTTCAAACTCGGGCAGGACAGGGATCGACGCATCGAACAACACGCGCTGCGAAATACCGGTGGCGCCGCGCCCGATGAGCACGGCACGGCCCACGCCGGCCTCGTCGACCATAACCGTCACCATCCGCCCACCTTCGGCGAGTTGATCGGTCAGCGCATCGGGCAGCATTCCGACCCCACCATTCACCATGATGACGTCGTAGGGTCCCTGTTTAGGCAAGCCTTCTGCCAACGCACCTTCTACGATGACGATGTTGTCCAGGACCAGATCCGACAGCAATGCCGAGGTCGAGCTCGCCAAGGCTCCGTCGCTTTCCAACGCGAAAACGGTGGCGCACAGGCGCGCGAAAACGGCTGCCGTGTATCCCGTCCCGGCGCCCACAACCAGGCACAATTCCTCCGGTTTCGGCGCCGCGGCTTGTACCAGGCGCGCCAGAATAAGCGGCTCCATGATGCAGCGACCCGGCGCGATCGCTAAATCCTCGTCAACATAAGCAACAGGCCGTTGCGCCTCCGGCACGAACTGCTCGCGCGGCAGCGTTCCCATGGCCGCCAGCACAGCCTCATTGGTGACCCGATTGGGCCGCAGCTGGCTCTCAACCATGATCCGTCTTGCATCTTCGAAATTCATCGAGAGCGCTCTCCTCGCATCAGCGACGGTCGATCATGACCCGCATAGTCTTTCACTTTCGTTAACCTTAACCTGACCGATTTCGGAAACCTGGGAAAGAAGCATGCCGGCAGAATCGCTCATTTATATCCCTCGCCGTTTCCGATGACAATCCGGCGAAACCGGGGACGTCCCGCGACTTGACCGGCCTGTCTACCCGGCCTATATCACGCGCCTTGTTAGGTGGTGCGATGGCCGAGTGGTTAGGCAGTGGATTGCAAATCCACGTACGCCGGTTCGATTCCGGCTCGCACCTCCAGCAAGACCCGCGATTACAGCGGCACAGCAGGTCTTTGCAAGCTCGCAAGGGTCTGATATAAGCCGCGCGCATCTGATCCGCGGTAGCTCAGTTGGTAGAGCAGGTGGCTGTTAACCACCCTGTCGCAGGTTCGAGTCCTGCCCGCGGAGCCAATTTTTACAAAGGGTTGAGCCGAAAGGTCTCAACCCTTTGTTTTTGTGGGCGTTAAGGAACCGAGCTACGCTTGGTTTCGGTACAATGTTCGCCACCACATCGGATCGGGAAAATGCCTACCCTCCCCGCCCCCAAGGAAGACTTTGTCGGTCTTGACGATATTGTGCATCTGGCAACCGGGGGACAGCCCCCCCTGCTGCGGGCACATCGCGCCGCGTTCGAACATTTCGCACGGGACAAAGCGCGTGGGGTGGAAGGGTACCGGGCGCATTGGGCCGTCGTCGACGAAGTTCGGACACAGCTCGCATCGCTGGTGAATCTCACGCCTCAGGATATCGCGCTGACCGGCAACGCCTCAGAGGCCATTGCGAAAGTCGTGTCCAGTATCGACTGGCAGCCGGGCGACAACGCCGTGGTCGCGGCCTTGGACTACGCGTCCGGCCGCTTCGCGTTGGCCCGGATCGCGGATATCGGTGTGACCGTACGAACCGTACCCTGCGACGGATGGACGATCGGTATCGACGGCTTGCTGTCGGCCTGCGATTCGAAGACGCGATTGGTCTATGTCAGTCAGGTCAACGCCTTGACCGGCCAGCATATAGACATCGCAAAGATTTCCAGCGCCTTGTCCGGCACGCCGACAGCCCTGCTTGTCGATGCAAGCCACGCGTTGGGCGTCGTGCCCGTGCCCGGCGACCTCTGCGATTTTGTGGTCAGCAGTTGCTACAAATTCCTGCTCGGGGTGCATGACGGCGTGCTGGGCTGGAACCGGGCACGGTGGCCCGACTTTGTACCCTCCGGGGTCGGTTGGCATTCCGCCACTTCCACTGTCGCAGGATACGCAATCAAGGGCGACGCGCAGCGCGCGGAGTACGGCAATGTCGGGCATCTCGGCGCGTATCTTTTGAAGGCATCGATCGACTATTTGAACAGCTTTGGGATCGAGGCGATTGCGGATCATGTCAGGCCCTTGGCAGGCCGTCTTGTCGACGGCATCGCACAGGCAGGCCTTCCGGTGATGACACCGTCCGACCCGGTAGAACAGGCCGCCAACGCGGCATTTGAATGGGCGGATACCGACCCCTTTGTGACGCGGGCGCAGGAAGACGGGTTCCTGGTCTGGGGCGATAACGGGCGGATCAGGGTGTCCGCGCACCTCTTTACGGCAGAGGCGGACATTGACGCGTTTTTGGACCGGCTGCCGCGCTTCCTTGGGTAGGCAAGCCGGTCAGGAAGCCGTCTTTGCGGCGTCGGCCGCCTCATCCTCGGCATCTTGCTCGAAGATCTCCTCCAATTCCCGCTGCCAGGCGCGCGATTGTTCGGCGATCAAATCATGATCGTGATGCGCGCCATGCTGCGACAGCAACCGGTCCTCGTCATGTTCGCGGAATGTGGAGCGCGCCCGGGCAGCTTCCCGCGAAGGCAGACCGAGAAAGTTCAGCAAATCTTCCGCCGTCTCCAGGCTCGACCCATAGGTTTCACGGTATATATCGGTCACACCGACATCCATCAGCTTGTAGACATGCTCCCTGTTCCGCGCCCGGGCCAGGATTCGGACTTGGGGAAAGTGACGCATGACCGTTTCCGCCGTCCGCACTGAAGTATCGACATCGTCGATCGCCAGCACGAAGAAGGCGGCTTCGTCGACCCGCGCCGCACGCAGGAACTCGAGCCGCGACGCATCCCCGTAGTAGATCTTGTTGCCGTAGCGGCGGACGAAGTCGACCTGTTCCGAGCTCGACTCCAAAGCGGTGAAA
Source organism: Rhodospirillaceae bacterium (assembly GCA_028817685.1). Classification (GTDB taxonomy): domain Bacteria; phylum Pseudomonadota; class Alphaproteobacteria; order UBA8366. Next base: position 2,604 of record JAPPPC010000786.1, on the reverse strand, counting down.
CCGATCTTCTTGGCCTGCAGCAGGCGACCGACAATCTGTCCGAATCGGCCAAACCCGGCGATGACGACACGGTTTTCCTCGACGACCGGCATCTCGGACACTTCGATGTCGGCCGTTTCGTGAGTGGGTAGCCGCTCCAGTATCAGAAACAGGAAGGTCGTCACCGCCATCGAGAGGGTGACGACGAGGATCAACAGGTCGGACAGTTCTTTCGGCATAACGCCGGAGGTGACCGCGATTCCGAAAATGACGAACGCAAATTCGCCGCCTTGAGCGATCGAAACCGCCAGATACAGTCGCGAGCGCCAATTCAGCCCAACGGCCGCACCGACTCCCAGCAGCACGCAAAATTTGCAAGCCATCAGCCCCGCGACCAAGGTCAACACCATGCCGATCTCAGTCGCAAGCAAGCCGAAATTGACCGTCATGCCGACCGCCATGAAGAACAGGCCAAGCAGCAACCCTTTGAAGGGTTCGATCGTAGCTTCCAGGGCGTGACGAAACTCCGAATCCGCCAGCAATACGCCGGCGAGGAAGGCGCCGAGCGCCATCGACAGCCCGATACTCTCCATCAGCAGCGCAACGCCGATCACCGTGAGCAATGCCGTCGCCGTAAAGATTTCGTCGATACCCGTCCGCGCTACCAGGCGGAACACATGCAGCAACGCAAAATGCCCGACGAAGATCACCGCCGCCACGGCGCCGAACACCTTAGCGACGGCGAGAACATCGATCATGACGCCGGACCCGCCGAAAGCCGCCAACAGCGGGACCAGCGCGATGATCGGGATCGCGGCCATGTCCTGGAACAACAGTATGGAAAACGCTGTGCGGCCATGACGGGCGGTCAATTGCCCCTTTTCGGCTAGCACCTGCAGCGCGAATGCGGTCGATGACAACGATAAACCGAGCCCGATTGTCAATGCGACCTGCCAGGGCAATCCGGAAAGCCAACAAAAGCCCCCGATCACGACCGCGGAGAGAAGTACCTGCCCGCCGCCGGCCCCGAATACGCCATGCCGCATGGTCCACAATCGTGCCGGATGCAGTTCGAGGCCGATCAGGAACAGCAACAACACGACGCCGAATTCAGAAAAATGCAGAATGCTCTCGACATCACCGACCAGCGCGAATCCCCAAGGGCCAATCGCAACGCCCGCGGCCAGATACCCCAGAACCGATCCGAAGCCGAGCCGGCTGAACAGAGCGACCGAGAGAACCGCAGCCGACAGATAGATTGCTGATTGGCCGAGCAGCAGCATTGGCCGAGCCTCCGTTAAAACCGCATTTTAAAGATATGGAATATCTTCCAACGACAATGCGCCAAAGATTTCGGACGCATCAATTCCTTTTTCGTTTGGTCCACGCGTCGACTTTCGCACGCGCTTCCTGAAGCTGCTCCGGCGTCATCGATTTGGAAATACCATCTCGGAGTTGCGTCGCAATGCCCCTGCCCTGGCGCGCCGCCAGTTCGAACCAGAAATAGGCTTGGACCAAATCCCTGGCGACACCCTTACCCTGAACATAATTGAAGCCGAGATTGTACTGCGCGCCCGGATCGCCGGCCTCCGCCAGCGGCCGCCATTCCTTGATCGCGGTCGCATAGTCACCGCTTTTGTACGCCTTCAGCCCCTTCTTCAAATCTTGCGCCTGCGCGCCTGTGAGAGACAGCAGCATCAGGGAAGACAGGGTTAACGCGATAATGCGCATTTCAGACCTTTTTACCGGCCACGACGTTTAACCTGCGAGCCAGTTTACCGGGAAAAACCGCCCGAACTTTACACAGCTTCGATTCCCGCACCGTGCCGCAGTATTAGTAAATTTTCAACGAATATGCGGCCTATTAGGAGCGCATAACGGGAAAATGCGAGCGAATGCCCGGGACGGAGATATTCCGAATGACAAGCGAGAAACATCGCCTGATAACGCGGGCCGATTTCGACGGCGTGGTGTGCGGCGGCCTGCTTTACGAGCAGGAGCTGATCGATGACGTGGTCTTCGCGGAACCGCGCGAGATGCAGAAGGGCGCATTTCCCGTTCGCTCCACGGACATCGTCGCCAATCTGCCCTACGTTGCCGACGCTCATCACTGTTTCGATCACCATGCGAGCGAAGTGGCCCGCGTCGGTTCGCAGCGCAATTTGACGATCGACCCTCAAGCGCCTTCGGCGGCCCGCGTGGTCTACGACTATTACGGCGGCAAGGAAGGGTTTCCGAAAGTTTCGACAGAATTGATCGACGCCGTCGATAAGGCGGATTCCGCGCAGTTCGACGAAACGGAGATCCTGGCGCCGGACGGTTGGGTTCTCGTCAATTTCATTCTTGACCCCCGGACCGGCCTGTCGAATGTCGCCGAATTCAGTATCCCGCAAGACCAATTCATGCGGGACATGATGGTTTACTGTCGACATCACCCGGTCGAGGAGATCCTGAAGCTCCCGGACATGGCCGAAAGAGTCGGCGTCTTCTGGACCAACGAAGAAGCCTACGAAATGCAGTTGCGCTTGCGGTCCGAAGTTTCCGGCAGCGTCGTCGTGGTCGATTTGCGCGAAGAATACCGGATCTACGCCGGCAGCCGTTTCACGGTCTACGCGCTCTATCCCG
>JAPPPC010000474.1 GCA_028817685.1 Rhodospirillaceae bacterium | reverse complement strand
AGTCCTTCGTGCGCGAACATGTCAGTCTTAAGGGCGCCGCATGAGCGGCGTCCGCGCCTCGACTCTGTCGTGCGGTATGCGGGTTGTGACCGACACGGTCGACACCGTCGAGATCGCCTCGCTCGGCGTTTGGGTCGGCGCCGGCACCAGGAACGAACCGCAAGCCATCAACGGTGTCGCCCATCTGCTGGAGCATATGGCGTTCAAGGGCACGTCCCGCCGCAGCGCCGTCGATATCGCCCGCGAAATCGAGGATGTCGGCGGTCAGATCAACGCCTATACCAGCCGCGAACACACCGCCTATTACGCCAAGGTGCTGCATGGCGACGCGCCGTTGGCGATGGATATCCTGGCCGACATCTTGCAGGATTCGATCTTCGACCCGGACGAACTGGCGCGCGAACGGGCCGTTGTCCTGCAGGAGATTGGGCAGTCCTACGACACGCCGGACGACATCATCTTTGACCATTTCCAGGCCACCGCCTTTCCCGACCAGCCGCTCGGCAGGCCGGTGCTGGGCCGGCCGGAAATCGTGGAAAGCATGCCGCGCGACGCCATCATGGGCCATATGCGGCAGACCTATGGCGGCGAGGCGATGGTGCTGTCCGCCGCCGGCCGGGTCGACCACGACACCGTCGTCGCGATGGCCGAAGAGCTGTTTGCCGGCCTGCAGCGCCGCTCCGGCGGCGAGACGGAGACCGGTTCCTACGCTGGCGGCGACCACCGCGAGGACCGGGAACTGGAACAGGTCCATTTCGTCCTAGGCTTCCCCGGCTTCGGCTACCATGACGAGGCGTTCTACGCGGCATCGGTGCTGTCCTCCCTGTTCGGCGGCGGCATGTCCTCGCGACTGTTCCAGGAGATTCGCGAACGGCGCGGGCTCGCCTACTCGATCTATTCCTTCCTGTCTTACTATTCCGATTGCGGCTTGTTTTCGATCTATGCCGGCACGGGGCGCGAGGAGACAGCGGAGCTGACCACGGCGCTGTGTGCTGAAATCCATCGGCTCGGGGAGACCTTGGAAGAGGCAGAGGTGAAGCGGGCCCGCAACCAGCTCAAGGCGGCGACCCTGATGGCGCTTGAATCGACGGGAGTCCGCTGCGAGCAGATGGCGCAGCAGACCCTCATTTTCAATCGCCAGATCCCGATCGAGGAGCAGATCGCCAAAATCGAAGCGGTGGATATCGATGCGGTTGCGGCTGTCGCCGCGCGTATCTTCGCCGGCCGACCGACGATCGCGGCGATGGGGCCGCTCGACCGGTTGGCCGACTACGACACCATCGCAGCCGCGTTGAAGCAGTGAGGAGGCGGGGCTGTCGCCTGTCGCGGCGAACGGCACGGATGTAAGCTGTAGCAATCATGTTCAACCTCCTGTCCAACAACGTGCCCACGGTTCGGCTGCCCGGTCGGAAGATCTATTTGCGCCCACCGGTTCGCACGGACGAAAAACAGTGGATCGCAATCCGTGAGGAAAGCCGAGATTTTTTGGAGTTCTGGGAACCGACCTGGCCGTCTGATGCGACGACCCCAGCAGCTTTCCGGCGTCGTTTGAAGAAGTTCACTGCGGATTGGCGCGACGGCATGACCTACGCTTTCCTCCTCTTCCGGCGCGAGGACGACGCACTGCTTGGCGGTATCACCTTATCGAATGTGCGCCGCGGCGTTTCCCAATCGGCCAGTATGGGCTACTGGATGGGCAAACCGCACGCGCGTAAGGGCTACATGGCGGAGGCTATCCAGCTCTCGCTCGACTTCTCGTTCGACACGCTGGGTCTGCATCGGATCGAAGCCGCTTGTCTGCCCTCCAACACGCCGAGCCGCAATCTGTTGTTGAAAAGCGGCTTCATCCAGGAAGGTTTTGCCCGGCGTTATCTGCGCATCAATGGTACCTGGCAGGACCACGTCTTCTTCGCCATCTTGCGCACCGACCGGCGCCCAGGCGTGGGTGGATAGGGAAAGCGCTGCCACCAGACGCCGCAACTAATTGTAAATAATTTCGGCTGTAGGGTCATATTGGCTGTATGGCGGGAAACGTGTTTGTAGAAGGCAGGCGACACGTTAAACCGCCGTTGGATGTGACTGGGGCCTGCCAGTAGGTGCCGGGGGATGACCTTTCTAAGTCGCCATTCAATTGCATTGCGGGGGCGCCGCGTTGCTGGCGCCATCCTGTTTCTTCTGCTTGCCGGAGTGTCCATCGGGCACGCAGGCGATGAACCGGAAGCGAAGCTGAAAGGCCAATTGAGCGTGGTGTTGCAGGCGAGCGTGCTGTCGATTGAGCTGGACGTGCCGAGTGCCGATATCGTTGGATTCGCGCACCCGCCGAAAACGGCGGCGCAGTGGAAGGCTATGCGCGCCGGATCAGAGAAACTTTTGGCGGGTGCATCGATGTTTGTCTTGCCGGGCGCGGCGGAGTGCCGATTCTTGGGAGTAAAGATAGAAAACCCTTTCGGTCCGAAGGCGGAAGTAGGCGAGGGGGAACAGCCCGCCTTTGGCGCGCGCTACCACTACTCTTGCCGGCATGCCAAGTGGCTGAGCCATATCGATTTGCGTTACTTTGAAAGGTTTCCCAGCGCGCGTACGCTGAATGCGACGATTCATAAATCCCACAAGCCGCGCCGTCAGCACCTGACGCCGCGAAAAACTAGGTTGAGGATCTGATCGCCGTCCTGTTTACCATTCGCGTCCGGAAACTTTGGTGCCCGCCGACAGTGAAAGATGTCGTGCACAGCATGTGGACGTTGTTGATTAATCGACTGTGAGACCGTAGAAAGAAGCTATCAGTTGTAAGTGCGCTCGCCCGGAGGCTTCCGCGGCGGGCTTTTTCGTGGGCGCGTGCCGATTCAGCCGGCGCGCGCTTTTCTTTTGCCCCCCGCACCTCAGCCTTCAGGAGCCGTTATGCCGCGACTGCCCGATCCCGATGAACCCCATTTCTTCGCCCGCGATCCCGCTTCCGAGGTCCTGCGCACCCACCGCGCCGCCGAGGACGAGGCTGCGCTGCGTTCCCTCGACAGCGCCCTGCTACGCCGCCGCGCCGAGTTCGACGCCCAGAGGTTTGACGAGGACGACCTCGAATTCGGCCCTCTTTCCGGTCTCGCAGACCCATCCTCATCCTTCGATGAGCGGACGCAGGATCTCCTCGACCCCTTCGCCGGCAGCCGCGTGGAGTCCCGTGCCCGCTCCTTGGTCGACACTCACCGCAAGGCCTTCGAAGCGCGGAGCACCCTCGCTGGCCACCGGCGCGGCGACCGCCGCATGATCAGGACCTTGGAACGGGTGCTGGAGGACAACAAGCAGGCCGTGGCGATGCAGCCCGACCTGATCGACGTGGCCTTGGCCCGTGCAGACATCGCGCTCGACAAGACCGCTGCCGCGCTCGACTGGTCCGAAGACGAACGGGAAGCTCAACGCACCGCCTTTGACAAGGATCTCGCCCAGCGCTTGCTGCGCGCGGACATCACCAAAGGCAACATCCAGGCGGTCCTGCAGGAACTGGACGATGACGATCTGGCCCTTGACCCCGAAACAACGGCGATCCTGCGCCGCGAAGCGGAAACGGCGCGGGGCCACGCCCGCGCCGCCTTCCGGGCCGATGCGGATGCAGCATTGTCCGATGTGGACGAGACCGCCGGTACGGCGCTGATCGCCCAAGCCCACGATATCCTGGCGGAAGACGAACTGGACGCCTTCGCCGAACGGGTCCGCCAGGCACAGATGGACACCGCCTTCCGCATCGCGATCCGTTTCATGACGCCAGAGGCGGTCGCCGCGGCCGTAGACCGGGACGTCGATCCCCTGGAACCGCTCACTGAGACGGACCGCGAGCGGCGGCAGGCGATCGCCCGGGAGGTCCTGGAAGACCGCGCCCAGGACCCGGCGGGCGTCCTTATGGCCGACCCCACGGTGGCTAGTTGGTTCGCCGACGGGACGTCCTTGGAGACGGCCCTGTCGCGCCGCCTGCGAGCTCAGCTAGACATCGGCGTCGCGGCCCAGAAGGTTCTGCCGCGTGATGAAGCCCGCACCTTGGCCGCTGAATTGAACAGCTTGCCCCCGACGGCACGCCTGGCCCGGCTCGTGGGGCTCGCGGACCGACAAGGAAAACATCACACCACCACCATTCGTGAATTGGTCGAACAGGGCCTCGACCGGCCGGCCCAGGCGCTCGCCACTGCACAGGGCCATCCAGCACTCGCCCTGGCGCTCATCGACGCCCAGACCGTCGGCCGCGCCAAACTGCGCGAAGGGCTGGATTCCAGGGAAATTGATGCCGTCGAGGCCGCCATCACGCAAGCCCTTGACGGCGTCGATACCAATGGCTTTCGTTTCGTTGTCGAGGACCTTGCCTTCCGCGCATACAAACAGGCAGGCAACGCCGAGCTCGCCGCGAGGGATGCTGTGGCCCTCGCGCGCGATGCGTTCAATATCGATACCTCAGGCAAGCCAGATGCCGAAGATCCTGAAAGCGTCGCCCTCACATAAGGACCAGAGACGACGGTAGGCATCGACGAAAATGAACCTAGCCTGGAAGTTACCGCAGCGGGCTTTCTCTTATGCGTGCCGGTATTCGTCGGCTTGCACTTTTCTTTATCTGCCTCGCTCACCCCAAGGCGCCGTGTTGCCGCGTTCGGGACGATGTTGATGTCCTGTTGCGGGTCTTCGCGTGGCTCGGGCTCTGCATGACAGGACTACAATAGGAGATGTACAGTGCGCCCCCATTTTCTGATGGCCGCTCTCGCAGCGGCCTTTTTCGTGTCTGAGGTACGGGCTCAAGCGAATTGTGGCGACCGCACGGCGATCGTCGCTCGTCTGTTTGAGACCTACGGCGAGGTGAAGACTGCCGAAGGCGTGCTGGCGGGCGGCTCGGCTATTGTCGAAATCTTTTCCAACCAGTCTTCGGGCGAGAAGGGCCATAGCTTCACCGCGATTGTCACCTATCCCGATGGCCGCACCTGCATCGTTGCCGCGGGCGATCGCTGGCGCTATGTCAGCGACAGGCGACCGGGGATATGAGTAAGCCCGAGGCGGGTCGTCAACAGCGCGCGACCTGAACTTTTCGCGTGCGTCGATTGCCATTCGATGCGTCAATTTTCGCGCCGAACTGATGAACAGGAACCGAATTGTGCGTTTGTTTGGCAGTTACGCCGCCAAAATCACAAGGTTAATCTGCCGTTGGCTTGAAACGCGACTCACGCATGGCCGTGATCGCCAGACAACAGGGATACATCGATGCCGATCTTCGCAATCGCGCGTTCCCAACGGCTGCCGATTTCCGCGTCGAACATCAGCCCGTCATCCGCCGGCACGTTGAGCCAGGCGTTCTGCTGGATTTCGTCGTCGAGCTGGCCTGGTCCCCACCCCGCATAGCCGAGTGCCAGGATCGCGCGGCTGGGTCCGCGGTCGCCGGCGATATCGCGTAGAACCTCGACCGTCGCCGTCAGTCCAACCTTTTGGTCGACGACAATGGTACCGTCCTGTTCGTATTCCAAAGTGTGCAGCACGAAGCCGCGGCCGGTTTCCACCGGGCCGCCATACTGCACGGCGATGTCGGCGGCGGGTTCGTCGACATCAAGCTCAAGCTGTGACAGGAGATCGCGGAAGCTCAGGCTTTCCAGCGCCCGGTTGACGATCAGCCCCATGGCGCCGTCGGCGTTGTGGATGCACATATAGATGACCGACTTCTCAAAGCGCGGGTCTTGCATGGCCGGCATGGCGACGAGCAACTGGCCGGTCAAATATCCGGAAGTGCTGTCCGATTGATCCATCGCGGTGACAAAATATGTTCTGTCGCAAAGAGTGGAGTTTAGCGAGAAA
>JAPPPC010000218.1 GCA_028817685.1 Rhodospirillaceae bacterium | reverse complement strand
GTCCCGACGGTTTTCGGCAAGACCGATATCCACGTTCACGTGCCCGAAGGGGCGACGCCGAAAGACGGACCGTCGGCCGGTGTCGCGATGGTAACGTCGATTGTTTCCGTTCTCACTGGTATTCCGGTGCGCAAGGATATCGCCATGACCGGTGAAATCCCGCTGCGCGGCCGCGTATTGCCGATCGGAGGCCTGAAGGAGAAGCTGCTGGCTGCGATGCGTGGCGGGCTGAAGACGGTGCTGATCCCAGCGGAGAACGAAAAAGATCTGGCCGATGTCCCCGATAATGTGAAGAAGGGACTGGAAATCATTCCGGTGCGTGAAGTCGATCAGGTCCTCAAGGAAGCCCTCGTCGAATCGCTATCGCCGATTGAATGGAATCCTGAGGAAGATGGCGTCGATGTCGCGGTCGCGCAGCAGGCCGATGGCGACCATAGTGGCGTGACAACGCACTGAGTGTAAGTCTCTGGTTTGGTTTGTTTTTGCGCACACTGCGGTAGCAGGAGTTTGCCTAAAATAAACCTTAAAAACCTAGGTTTTCTGCGGCTTTCACGTTGACGTGCTTCGCGAATCTCCATTAGACTCCGCGCCATCGTACGCAGATCTCGATCCTAGAGTTTTGTCTTTCCAATCCCTATTCGAAGGGGGACTTATAGTGAATAAAAATGATCTCATCGCGTCGGTTTCCGATAGCGCCGGCCTGAGCAAAGCTGACGCGGGGAAAGCCGTCGATGCGGTTTTCGATTCCATCACCGGTTCTCTGAAGTCCGGCACCGAGGTTCGCCTCGTTGGATTTGGCACGTTCAGCGTTTCGCGGCGCGCGGCCTCGCAGGGGCGTAACCCGCGGACGGGTGAGCCGATCCAGATTCCGGCTTCCAATCAACCGAAGTTCAAGGCCGGTAAGGGCCTCAAGGACGCCGTCAACTAAGGCTGCGTTCCAGAACTGTTGATGTTCGTTGACCGGTCTGCCGCAATGCGGTAGGCCGGTCATCGTTTGCGATAAAGCAAAGGCTAAATAGGGCGATTAGCTCAGCTGGAAGAGCGCCTCGTTTACACCGAGGATGTCGGAGGTTCGAGTCCTTCATCGCCCACCAGCCTTCACCATTTGATTCGGCTTGGTTCGCCGGAGTGCAGCTGCAAAAAGAAGGCTGTAGCGCCGTATTTTCAAGGGAAAGACGGCGTAGAACCAAAGTTTCCGTTTTTGCCCTTTCCGTTGCTTGACACGTGCAGGGGTGTGCAGTACATCGGGCGCTCTCGCGCGCGATGCGCATGGGGGTGTAGCTCAGTTGGTTAGAGCGCCGGCCTGTCACGCCGGAGGCCGCGGGTTCGAGTCCCGTCACTCCCGCCATTCGCGATGTTGAAAATCGCGATCAGCGAACTTCTTCAAAATTCAAAAAATTCTCGGTGCGGCGAATTATTTTCGCTTTGGTACTGTTGCGTCATGCTATTCACACCTATTTAGTGGAGTATGGCGCTGGGGCGACAGGTATGCGCGAACGCCTCTGGACCTGGAAATACAGGGTTCACTATGCCACGATATTGCGACTGTAATTCGGAGGATGTTCCATGGACGACGGCAAGGTCATCGAGAATCAGGCGGCGGAGAATGCGTCCTCGGCCTATGTGCCGACACTCCAACTGACGGAGGGGCAGCCGCCGCCCATCGCCGCCCATGGCGGGCTTTCCTATATGTCCTTCGATAAGGATGGGGATGCCGGGACCGCAGTCGCCTTGGACGACGCGTTTGCCATGATCGCCGAGGGCGAAGGCCAGCGGGTCCTCGACATGATCGAAAACGCACCGCCGGGACCGATTGAGACGAAGTGGGGTCTAGGCTTCCGAAGCTATGACGAATGCGTCGAATATATTCGCGCGCAGGGTATCGAGGCGCCGGAAGGCGGATTGGCCTTGCCGTTGCCTTATACGGTCTACGAACGGCCGACTTATTCGGTCGTGCCCTCCAACGCCGTCTGGAATGATCCGGCACGCGCGGAGGACGCGAATATCTTGCGCAAGGAGGAAGAAGATACGCGGAAGCGCAATCTTTACTTCCCGCAGGTGATGCGCGATGCGCGGCGGATGGAGGAATATCATCCCGGTTTGTCGCCAAGCAGCCCCGAATGCATGGACAAGCTTGGTGTCTCCCTGGCACACCTCGAGTCCAAGTGTGAAAATTTCTACGATTCCAAAGAAGTGGAACGTGTTTTCTATCGGGAGATCGAAAAACTCCTTCTGGATTTCTTTCCCGGAGCGACGGACGCGCTCGTCTACAACCACGATGTCTTCGACAAAGACTATCAGGGCGATCGGACTGAGGATCAGGACGCAAAGAATCCCGGTGTGAACGCCCGCTACGCCAACCTCGTGCATAATGATCTGAACGACAACAGCGGCCGCGTGCGTTGCCGGGAGTTGCTGACCAAGAACCTCCGCAACTTCGGCCGGACACAGAACTACACGGAAGCCGAGGCCGACGCGAAAATGTCGCGGCGATTCATGTCGATCAACCTCGCGAAGCCGATGGAGACCGTCGAGCAGTTCCCATTCGTGCTGTGTGCCTGGCCGTCCTTCGCAGATCAGCCCTATATCAACAACTACCGCATTTACGACGACCGGGTCGGTGAGACCACGCGCTTCACCTATCGCAAGGACCATGAGTGGTACTGGTTCCCGCGGCAGACGCCGACGGAAGTCTCGATGCTGAAATGTTACGATTCGGTCACCGACGGTTCGGTGTCGCGCTGGTCCTTCCACACCGCCTGCGTCGACCCGACGGTCCCGCTCGATGCGCCATGCCGCAAAAACATCGTCGTCCGTTCCTACATCTTCTTCTAGGAAGACAGGCGTCAGACAACGTTTAAGAGGGCCGCGCGAGCGAATCGCGCGGCCTTCGCTATTCTAATTTATGCTTTTGCGCGATTTTCTAGGCCAGTTGTTTTCGGTGTTAGCGGCATATTAACACTTTGAATTTGCAATACTCGTGTGGTGCGTTGTTTTGTTCCGTTCGGTCTTTGCTTCATCGGTAATTAACCTTATATTGCAGCGACCGACGGCACAGGGCTGCGCCGCGGACACTTTCCGTTCGGCGGGACTAAGGCACAGTCCGGCAACAATGCTATGGGTGGGGACCGCGTCAGCGGTTTGAGGAGTGAGTTGATGGACGGCTTATTGCGGGAATATCTCCCAGTGCTGATCTTCCTCGCCATCGCCATCGGTATCTCGGTTGCGATGCTTGTGGCGAGCGGCATCTTGGCAAAACAAAAGCCGGACTCGGAGAAACTGTCCGCCTACGAATGTGGGTTCGAAGCGTTCGATGATGCGCGCAGCCGCTTCGACGTTCGGTTCTATCTGGTTGCCATCCTGTTCATCATCTTCGATCTCGAAGTCGCATTCCTGTTTCCCTGGGCGATTTCGCTGGGCAGCATCGGGCTTTTCGGCTTCTGGTCGATGGTGATCTTCCTTGGCATCCTGACGATCGGTTTCATTTACGAATGGCGGAAGGGAGCGCTCGAATGGGAGTAGACACTCCAGCGCTCAGAGAAGGCGACCATGAGGGCGCCATGCGGCTGGTCAACGATACGCTAGCCGACAAGGGCTTCATCATAGCGAATGCCGACAAGTTGGTGAATTGGGCCCGGACGGGTTCGCTTTGGCCGATGACGTTTGGTCTCGCTTGTTGTGCCGTGGAAATGATCCACGCCTACATGCCGCGATACGATCTCGACCGGTTCGGTATCGTGCCGCGCGGCAGCCCTCGGCAGTCGGATGTGATGATTGTTGCCGGTACCCTGACCAACAAGATGGCGCCGGCGCTGCGCAAGGTCTACGACCAGATGGCAGAGCCCCGCTGGGTCATTTCGATGGGCTCCTGCGCCAATGGCGGCGGCTATTATCACTATTCTTATGCCGTCGTGCGTGGTTGCGACCGGGTCGTTCCGGTAGACATCTATGTCCCTGGCTGTCCGCCGACCGCGGAAGCCCTGGTGTACGGATTTCTGCAATTGCAGAAAAAGATCAAACGCACCGGCACGATCGCGCGCTAGGAACGGGACGGCACATGGATGACGCCAACCAAGACGCGCTCGAAGAGTTGGGGGCGCATGTCACCGCGAAACTCGGCAACGCGGTGATCGATCATCATATCGGGAACGGCGAACTGAACGTTGAGACGACCGGCGACGATATCGTCCGCGTCTTGAAGTTCCTGCGCGACGATGCGAGTTGTCAGTTCAAGAGCCTGATGGATGTTTGCGGCGTCGACTATCCCGAGCAGGAAAAGCGCTTCGAAGTGAATTACAATCTGCTCAGCTACAAGCACAATCAGCGGATCCGCATCAAGGTGCGCACCGATGAAGACACACCGGTGCCTTCGGTTTCCAGCGTATTTCCAACGGCTTCCTGGTTTGAACGGGAATGCTGGGACATGTATGGCGTGTTCTTTTCCGAGCACCCGGATCTGCGCCGCTTGCTGACGGATTACGGCTTCGAAGGCCATCCGTTGCGCAAGGACTTCCCGCTCACCGGCTATGTCGAAGTCCGCTATGACGACGAGCAAAAGCGGGTCGTCTACGAGCCGGTAAAGCTGACCCAAGCGTTCCGGTCGTTCGATTTCCTCAGCCCCTGGGAGGGCATGACCCGGGAATTGCCGGGTGACGAGAAGGCGGAGGCGGAAGAGGGCTGATGGCGGCGGAAGCGGAAATCAAGAATCTGACGCTCAACTTCGGGCCGCAGCATCCGGCGGCGCACGGTGTGTTGCGCATGGTCATGGAGATGGACGGCGAAATCGTCGAGCGGATTGATCCGCACATCGGCCTCCTGCATCGCGGCACCGAGAAGCTGATCGAGTACAAGACCTATTTGCAGGCGATGCCCTATTTCGATCGGCTCGATTACGTCGCGCCCATGTGTCAGGAGCACGCCTTCGTACTGGCCGCGGAAAAGCTGCTCGGTATCGCGCCGCCGCCGCGGGGCCAGTATGTCCGGGTGCTGTTCGCGGAAATCTCCCGCATTCTCAATCATCTCCTGAACGCGCCGGCCCTGGCGATGGATGTTGGCGCGATGACGCCGATGTTGTGGGCGTTCGAGGAACGCGAAAAGCTGATGGAGTTCTATGAGGGCGCCTGCGGTGCACGGCTGCACGCGGCCTATTTCCGCGTCGGCGGCGTGCATCAGGACATGCCGGCTGGTATGGGCGACGACATACTGGCGTGGGCCGATGCGTTTCCGAAGTTCCTCGACGATATGGAAACGCTGCTCAACGAGAACCGCATCTTCAAGCAGCGCACTGTGGATATCGGTGTCGTCTCCGAGGAAGAAGCGATGGCTTGGGGCTTTTCCGGGCCAATGCTGCGCGCCTCGGGCGTGCCGTGGGATCTGCGCAAGTCGCAGCCCTACGACGTCTATGACGAGATAGATTTCGATATTCCGATCGGCAAGAACGGCGACTGCTATGACCGTTATCTGATCCGCGTCGAAGAGATGCGACAGAGCGTTCGGATCGTGCGCCAATGTATTGAAAACATGCCGGACGGTCCGGTAATGACCGAGGACGGTAAAGTTGGTCCGCCGTCGCGCGGGGAGATGAAGCGTTCCATGGAAGCGCTGATCCATCACTTCAAGCTTTACACCGAAGGCTTCCACGTCCCGCCGGGCGAGACCTACACCGCTGTCGAAGCGCCGAAAGGCGAGTTCGGCGTCTATCTCGTTTCCGACGGGACCAACAAGCCCTACCGTTGCAAGATTCGCGCGCCGGGCTTCGCCCATCTGCAGGCGATGGACTATCTCTGCAAAGGCCACATGCTGGCGGATTCGGT
>JAPPPC010000791.1 GCA_028817685.1 Rhodospirillaceae bacterium | reverse complement strand
GTGTGCGCGATGTCCGGCATGCCGCGCCAGACATCCGCGACGATACTGACGATGCTGCCGGGCTGCTCGCGGTCGCGCCAGCGCCGGGCGGCGGCCTGCATCATGTACCAGGTACCGTTCAAATTGGTGTCGATGACCGCGTTCCAGCCCTTCACCGAATAGTCGATCGCCGCTTGCGGGAACTGGCCGCCGGCATTGTTGATCAGCACGTCGAGCTTACCGTGTTCGTCGAACACCGCGTCCATCATCTTGTTGACCGCATCCGGGTCGCGGATGGTCATAGAATGGGCGGAGACCTTGACGCCGAGGCTCTCGAAGAACGGCACCGCCGCGTCGAGCTTTTCCGGATTGCGGCCGCACACCACCAGGGTCGCGCCCAGCCGGGCGAAAAGCACCGCGATCGCCTTGCCCAGGCCACTTCCCGCGCCGGAGACCAGAGCCACCTTGTCCTTGAACAGGTCGGGGGCGAAGACGGTCGGCAGCGCCGCCATCTCCTCGTCGCTGGAACCGAATTTCAGATCGTTGCCCGTCATCTTTCCTCGCCCTTGATCCTGTCCGAACACTAAGATGGCACAAATGAACGATCAATGACGAGGCGGCACGGGGATGGATTTCGGACTGACCGAAGAACAGCAAGCGATCCAGGATACGGCGCGCAAGTTTGCCCGCGAGCAAATCGCGCCGGATTTCCAGAAGCGCGAGACAACAGGCGTGATCGAGCGCGGTCTGGTCAAGGAGATGGGCGCGCTGGGCCTCGTGGCGAGCGACCTGCCGGAGGCTTACGGCGGGCTCGGGATCGACGGGGTGACGGCGGGCCTCATCATGGAGGAGGTCTCCTATGCCGACCTTAATGTCTCCTATATTCAGCTCCTCAACACCTTGAACGGTCGCATCATCGTCGATCACGCCAAGCCGGAAGTCGCGCGGGAATGGGCGCCGAAGATCGTCGCCGGCGACACCTACATGGCGCTGGGGCTGACCGAGCCGCGCGGCGGGTCGGACGCCGCCCATCTGCAGCTCAAGGCGGAGCGGTCTGGCAACGCGGAATACGTGCTGAACGGCGAGAAGACCTCGATCTCCCTGTCGGATCAGGCGGACGCGATCGTGCTGTTCGCCCGCACGAACGAGGACGAGCCGGGTGCACGCGGCATCAGCGCCTTCCTCGTGCCCCTCGACGCGCCGGGCGTGAGCCGGTCGCGGTTCTCCGACCTGGGGTCGGAGGCGGTCGGCCGCGGTTCGATCTTTTTCGAATCCGTAAAGGTGCCTGCCGATCACATGCTGGGTGAGGAAGGCCAGGGCTTCCGTCAGGTGATGCAGGGCTTCGACTATAGCCGCGCGCTGATCGGGCTGATGTGCCTGGGCGCGGCGCGCGCTTCGCTTGACGAGAGCTGGGCATACATCACTGAGCGCGAGGCGTTTGGTTCGCCGCTGGCGCAGTATCAGGGGGTCAGCTTTCCGCTCGCCGAGGCGGAGACCATGTGGAAGGCGGCCCGCCATATCTGTTACGAGACCCTGTGGCTGCGCGACCAGGGCTTGCCGCACACCAGCGAGGCGGCGATGGCGAAGTGGCTGGCGCCGAAGGCCTCGGTCGACATCATCCACCAATGCCTGCTGAGCCACGGCCATGCGGGTTATTCCAAGGATTTGCCGCACCAGCAGCGGCTGCGCGACGTGATGGGGCTGGAGATCGGCGACGGCACCGCGCAAATCATGAAACTGATCGTCGCCCGCGAAAAGGTCGGACGCGCAGCAGTGCAGTACGGGTGACGAAATTTATGAGGGAGAGCAGAAAGTGATCAGAGCCGCGATTGTCGGTCTGGGCCGGTGGGGTCAGATCATGGTGGAGTCCGTTCAGGGCAAGAGCGAGACCATCGAGTTCACCGCCGGGGTGACACGCACCGTGTCCAAAGCGGCCGCGTTTATGGAACAGCACGCTATTCCGCTTGGCGGCGATTACGCCGCGGTTCTGGCGGACCCTGACATTGATGCGATCGTCCTTGCGACACCGCATACCCAGCACGCCGAACAGATCGCCCAGGCGGCGGCCACCGGCAAGCATGTCTTCGTCGAGAAACCTTTTACGCTGACGGCGGCGGATGCGGTGGCGTCGGTCAAGGCGGCGGAAGACGCGAACATCGTTCTTTCGCTGGGCCACAACCGGCGCTTCATGCCGAGCTGGACCGAGCTGAAAACCCGTATCGACAGCGGGTCGCTCGGCACCATCCTGCATGCCGAAACCAATTTCTCCGGCAGCGGTGGGCTGCAGTACCGGCCGGACGGCTGGCGCGCCGACCGCTCGGAGAGCCCGGCCGGCGGCATGGGCGGGATGGGCATCCATATGGTCGACACCTTGATCGGCCTGTTCGGCCGGATTGCGGAGGTGCATTGCGTCAGCATCCGCCGCGCCGTCGCCATCGATGTGGACGACACGACCTCGATGCTTCTGCGCTTCGAGAACGGCATGACCGGCTATCTCGGCACCTTCAACGCGACCGTACACACGCAGATGGTGCGCGTCTTCGGCTCGAAAGGTTCGGCGGAAATCCGCCAGGAGCGCAATTTCGAGTTCCGCCCGGTCGAGGGCGAAGACGAGGCGATCGATTTCGGCCCCTTCGACAAGGAGCGCGCCGAGCTAGAAGCATTTGCCGCGGCCATCACCGATGGGGCACCCTATCCGCTGCCCGCTGCGGAAGCGATCCACGGCATCGAAGTGTTCGAAGCCATTATCCGATCCGCCGAAACGGGCGAGACCGTTTCCGTCGGCTGAGGGAGGAAGCCATGAAATCCGCAGAGGCGATTGCCGAAATTCTGAAGCGCGAGGGCGTTGAGACGCTGATCGCCTATCCAGTGAACCACATCATCGAATACGCCGCGCGGGCCGACATCCGCACTGTCATCGTGCGCCAGGAGCGCATTGGGCTACACATGGCCGACGCCATGGCGCGCTTGTCGAGCGGCAAGAATGTCGGCGTGTTCTGCATGCAGCACGGGCCCGGCGCGGAGAACGCCTTCGGCGGTGTGGCGCAGGCTTGGGGCGAGAGCGCGCCGGTGCTTGTGATGCCGATGGGGTATGCGCGGCGCATCGCCCACATGCAGCCGAACTTCAACTCGGTGCTGAACTTCCAGCATGTCACCAAATCGGCCGAGCCGGTCATGCTGACCCAGGAGATCCCCAACATTATGCGCCGTGCCTTCACCGCGCTGCGCAATGGGCGGCCCGGACCGGCGCTGATCGAGGTGCCGACGGACATCTTCGGCGAGGATTTCGAAGGCGAGCTCGACTACACGCCGGTGATCAGTACCCGCTCCGGTCCAGACCCTGCCGATGTGGAGGCGGCGGCGGAGACGCTGGCCAACGCCGAACGCCTCGTGATCTATGCGGGGCAGGGCGTGCATTACGCGGAAGCCTGGCCGCAGCTGAAGCAACTCTCCGAGATGCTGGCCGCACCCGTCGCGACCAGCCTGGGCGGCAAAAGCGCCTTCGACGAAACCCACCCGCTGTCGCTCGGCGCCGGCGGGCGGGGCGTACCGAAGGCGCTGCACGAATTCCTGCAGAAGTCCGACGTGATTTTCGGGATCGGCTGCAGCTTTACCGAGACCAGCTTCGGCGTCGGCATGCCGAAGGGTAAGACGATCGTGCACGCGACCCTCGACGCGGCCGACATCAACAAGGACGTCATCGCGAGCCACGCGCTGGTCGGTGATGCGGCGCTGACGCTGGACGCGCTGATCCCGGCGGTCGAGGCGAAGCTCAGCGCCGCGCGTGATGCCGCGCCCGTGGCAGCGGAGATCAAATCGATCAAGGAACCGTGGCTCGCCGAATGGGCGGCCAAGCGCGAGTCGGACGAGACGCCGCTCTCGCCCTACCGGGTGCTGAACGATTTGTCCAAGACGGTTGACATGGACAACACCATCATCACCCACGATGCCGGCAGCCCGCGCGATCAGCTTTCGCCCTTCTGGGAGTCGACCACGCCGCTCTCCTATATCGGCTGGGGCAAGACCACGCAGCTTGGCTACGGCCTCGGCCTCGCCATGGGCGCGAAGCTCGCCAAGCCGGACAAACTCTGCATCAATGTCTGGGGCGACGCGGCGATCGGCTTCACCGGCATGGATTTCGAGACCGCGGTGCGCGAGCGCATCCCCATCCTGTCGATATTGCTGAATAATTTTTCCATGGCGATCGAGCTGCACATCATGCAGCAATCGACCGAGAAGTACCGGGCGACCGATATCTCCGGCGACTACGCGGCCATGGCGCGCGCCTTCGGCGGCTATGGCGAGCGCGTAACGGACCCGGACGAGATCATCCCGGCGATCAAGCGCGGCATCGAACAGACCGAGGCCGGCGTGCCGGCGCTGCTCGAATTCATCACCTGCAAGGAGACCGAGATCTCCAGCTTCAAGTAACGGTCATGGCGGCGAAAGGCGATACCGCGGGCGTCATCGCGCCGCCGCCCTTGATCTTCCTGGCGGGGCTCGTCGCCGGTTACGGGATGGATTATCTGTGGCCGACGCCGCCG
Source organism: Rhodospirillaceae bacterium (assembly GCA_028817685.1). GTDB lineage: Bacteria > Pseudomonadota > Alphaproteobacteria > UBA8366. The sequence continues at coordinate 1,307 of JAPPPC010000791.1, read as the reverse complement.
CTGCCGTTCGATCGGGAGATTGGGTATATGATCGGTGCGGTATATGGAGCGATTGGCATCGGAGTCGCCGTCGCCGCTCTGCTGGGTTTCCGCCGCGCCGGGACCAGCCCGGAGCCCTGGCATCCCACAAGCGCGCTTGTCGTGCAGGGTATCTACCGCCGCACCCGTAACCCGATGTATCTCGGCATGACCCTGATTTATCTCGGGATCACCGCGGCGTTCGGCGGATTATGGATGGCGGTGACGTTACTGCCGGTGCTGGTCGTCATGCATTACGGTGTCATCGCGCGCGAGGAACGCTATCTGGAAGCGAAGTTCGGTGACGGCTATCGAGACTATACGGCATCGGTCAGGCGATGGTTTTGATGCCACGCTGGCAGGAGCGAATTACTGGAAGGGAGTAGAGCGACATGGCAAACGCGGCATATGAATCGGAGCAGGATGAAGGCCTGCGCGGCGCGGTGAGTGAGGCGGAATGGGAAGCGCGGGTCGAGCTCGCCGCGGCGTTTCGTATCGCTGTGTCTCGCGGCTGGAACAATACGACAGCCAACCACATGACGGCGCGTGTTCCCGACCAACCGGACTATTTCCTGATGAATGGCGGCGATTTCGCGTGGGACGAGGTCACGGCGTCGAACCTGTTGAAGCTCGACATGGACGGCACCGTGGTGAGTGATACCGACCGAAAACCGCGCCCGGCCGGTCTCAACTTTCACAGCGCCCTGCAGCGGGAATGCCGGCATCTCGGCTGTACCATTCACATTCATGCCACCGCCGGGGTCGTGGTATCGGCCTGGGAGGGAGGGCTGCAGTTTTTCGATCAGGGGTCCTGCGGCGTATACGGCCAAGTGGCCTATCACGATTTCGAGGGCATCGCGGAAGTGGAAGATGAAGGCCCGCGGATCATCGCCGACCTGGACGGCAAATACACGCTGATCATGCGCAATCACGGGCTGCTCTCCGTCGGCCGTACCGTGCCGGAGGCGATGGCCTATATGGACCGATTGGTGAATGCCTGTGCGGTACAGGAACGTATTCTGGCCACGAGCCACGCGACGCCGAGGCCGCTGTCACAGGAGATCTGCGAGACCACGGCGGCGCAGTTCGCCAAGCGGGCTGGTAACAAGCCGATCGGCGATACGGAGTTCGAAGCTTGCGTCCGGCGCGAACAGCGCAAGGACCCGTCTTTCGCGACCTGACGGCCCGGTTGCGATGGGCCTCCGTTCTCGGGGTAACCGCCGATGTTGTCTTGCCAGGTGTCACCATCGGGCTCGACCCGAGGGTCCAAGGTGCGGCCGCGCACCCGG
>JAPPPC010000831.1 GCA_028817685.1 Rhodospirillaceae bacterium | reverse complement strand
CAGGAACTCGATGATCCGCTGCTTGATGGCGTCGAGTCCCTCATGGTCGCGGTCCAGGATCGTGCGCGCGGCCGGGAGATCGAACTTGTCCTCGGAAAATTTTCCCCAGGGCAGCTGCGACGCCCAATCGAGATAGTTCCGCGTCACGCCATATTCCGGCGACCCCAGTTCCAGGATCGACAGCTTTTGCATCTCCTCCTCGATGCGCTTCTCGGCTTCCGGTGGCAGCACCGCATCCTTCAGCCGGTCGCGGAACTGTTCCAGCTCCGCCGTCTTGTCGTCCTTGGAGATGCCGAGTTCTTTCTGGATCTCCTCCAACTGTTGGCGCAGAAAGAATTTGCGCTGGTCCTCGCTGATCTTCTCCTGCACGGAATCCTGGATTTTGGCCTGGATCTTGGCGACCTCCAGTTCCTTTTTCAGCAGGAGCAGCACCTTCTGCATGCGCTCGAGGATCGGCACGGTCTCCAGCACTTCCTGCAGGTCCGCCGCATCGGCCGAGGTCAGGCTCGCGGCGAAGTCGGCAAAGGGCGACGGGTCGCTCGCGTCAAAGCGCTGCAGGAACACTTTGAGCTCCTCGCCATAGAGCGGGTTGAGCGGCAGCAGCTCCTTCACCGTGTTGGTCACCGCCAGGCCGTAGGCGCGGATTTCGTCCGGATCCTCATGACCCGGTTTGGGATAGTCGACCAGCGCCGTGAAGGGCGGCGTGCGGGACATCCAGTCCTTGATGCGGATGCGCGCCTGGCCCTCTGCCACGAATTGCAGCATGCCCTTCACCGCCTGCGGCTGATGCAGGCGGGCGATCGTGCCGACCGTGGCCATATCGTCGGAGTCCGGCACGTCCGCCCCATTGTCGCCCTGCACGAGCAGCAGCCCCGCGACTTGGTTAGGCGCCTCGGCGATCCGTTCGATACTCTCTCGCCAGGGATCTTCCGGCACGACGATCGGCATCACCTGCCCCGGAAAAAAGGGCCGGCCGGAGACGGGCAGGATGTGCAGCGCGCGCGGGAAGCTGGGGTCGGAGACGACGAGATCGTGCGCCGCGCTTTGCCCGTTCTCCGAACGCGGCATGATGATCTCCGCCTTCGGCATGATGATGTCGTCTGAATTTTGATCCGCCATGTCCCACCTCTAAACAGACGGCGCGTTGCGCCATCGCGCCGGTATATTTAGGAACAGAGAGGCCGCAATTGAAGACCGTGCCGCATGACGAAATGTAAAGCAATTTTGGCCGCATTGGCTGTTCTGACCCTGAACGCGTTTTGCGAGGATCGACTGGCCTACGCGGATAGCACCTCGCCGCGCCTCGCCGCGTATTACGATCTCAAAATGCTGCTATGCGGCGACACGGCCTACCAATGGCGAGAGAGTAGCCAGCCGCAACCGGTCGCAACCAATGTCGTTCAGGTCGGCGTCGGCCGCGATGCGGGCTACGCGCTGACCCGGACCGGCGACCTGCTGACCTGGCAGGACAATCCGGCCGAGAAGCGGCGTCTCCTCGATCGCGTTTCCTGGTTTGCAGCGGGTCGGACCGGCGTGTTCGCGGGCCGGCAGGACGGGACGTTGCTGTATCTGGACCGGCCGAAGCGCTGGCTCGGCGAGGGTTCGGTCGCCGCGCCCGAAACCGTCGCCCGCGACGTGATCGCGGCCAGCATCGGCGACAGCGCCAACTATTACGTCCGGCGCGACGGCAAGCTGGAACCGACGGACCGTTTCGTCGCGGTGGCGTCGGCGGTCGCTGCGGTCAAGGCGCATACCGGGCACGCCCTGCACTTGACGCAAACCGGCACCGTCATGGGGACCGGCGGCAACATCTACGGGCCGCTCGGCCGCCATGGCATCGGCGACAAGGCAATTTCCTGGGGCGCGATCTTCGAGAATGCTGCGGCCATCGCTACGGGATCGAGCCACAGTCTGGCGATCAAGGCGGACGGCTCGCTCTGGCGCTGGGGCCGCGATATCGGGCTCGAACCGGTCAAAGTCCTGGACGATGTCGCCGCGGCGGCCGCCGATCAGAGCGGCAGCGTCGCGCTGCTGAAGGACGGCTCCCTATGGCAGTGGGCACGCGGTGAGACGCCGGAACGGCATTTCCAGTGCCCACGCTGAATTAGGAATCCAGAAACGGCAGCCCCGCCGCGCGGAATGCGCTTTCAAGGGTTCAGGAACACCTCCTCCAAATCCGGGGCCGTCGCGATCAACCTCTGATCGACACAGTATCCGATGAAATCCTCCAAATTCCTGCGGTTGACAGGATCGAGGCCGGACCGCCAGACATCCGGGGCGTAGGCGCCGGTTTCTTCCTCCAGCGTGTTGCGAGAATGCATGATCATGGAGAAGTTGGGATCCACATAATATTCGCGCGCCTGGCGCCAGGCCGCGTCGAACATGCGCCTCAGTTCAGCCGCAAGACCGGCATGGCGTGCCAGCAATTCCCGTTTCACCGCGAGCACATGCATGATCGGGAAATAGCCGTGATCGCGAAAATACGCGCCCGTGGTCTCGCGCCAGTCGGGGAACAGTCGGCTGATCCCCTCGCCCGGCGTCATGATCGCTTCCGGCGGGTGCGGATTGATATAGGCATCGATCTCCCCGTCGCGCAGTGCGGCGACAATGTCGTGACCCGCCGGTAGGGGTTGGATGCTGATGTCGTCGCCATAGCCCATCCTGATCTCTTCGGGGTTCTGGGTCAGCCAATGGATATCGCGCCAATCGACGCCATAGTCCCGTTTCAGATCGCCTTTCGCCAACACCGACATGGTGACCTGGAAGGCCCAGATCGCCACCTTGCGCCCCGCCAGATCGCCCGGCTTGGAAATCCCCGAGCGGTCGCTGACGAAAATATGGTTCTGGCTGAACAGCCGCCGCGGGAAGATCGGCAAGGCGATCAGATCCTCCATGCCCTGATCGCGGGACACCAGATAGGACGCGAGCGACACTTCGGCGGCATCGAACTCGCGGTCGACCAGCATGCGCTTGTGCCGGTCGATGCCGTGGCGGCGCGGCGGCGCCATGCCGACTTCCAGGAACGTTAAATCAAGACCGTCCGGCGGTGCGACCTGGCCCATGAACAAGGGCAGGTGCCGATCGTACAGATCGATGGCGATGGTGAGGTTCGTGTCGGTCATCTGTCGTCTACGCCAAAAATGGCAGCACCGCCGCGCAGAACGCCTTGGGCTGCTGGCGGAACATGCTGTGTCCCGCATGGGGGATCACCGCCGTCTCGGCCCCCGGCACCAGCCCCGCGAGCACCCTCGAGATGATCGGCAGCATGCCTGGCGTGTCGCCGCCGATGACGAACAGGGTCGGGAGCGACAAGGCTTCCGCCTCCTCGCGCCGGTAGGGCTGGCGGCCTTCATTGACCTGCGCGATCAGCGTGTAGGCGTTGTCCTCGCGCATCTGCCGCTCGGCGGCCGGCAGGGTCTCCCAGGCGCCGGGCCCGTTGATGCCGTCGATGAAGGCCTGCAGCCCGCCCTCCAGGTCGCCGGCCGCGATCTTCTCCGAGGCCTGCGTCACATGCTCGCGCGACCCCGCGGCGGGGCCGTCTCCCTTCGCGTCTTCGGGAATAAGCGAGTCTTCCAGGACCCCGCCCGGTTCCGCCAGGACCAGCTTGCGCAGCAGATCCGGCCGCTTCGAGGCCAGTCGGAACGCCAGATGCCCGCCGCGCGAATGGCCGATCAGATCGACCGGCCCGAGCGCCAGCGCTTCCAGGAAGGCGATCACATCATCGACATGCTGCGCCATCTTGAAATTGCCGCCCTGCCCGTCCCAGCGTTCCGGGAAATAATGGCGCAGGCTGGGCACGATCAGCCGGCGGCCGGCGGACAGACCGCCGAGGACCCCCGACCAGGCGCGAAAATCGTTCAGCGAACCATGCACGCAAACGAGCGGCGGCCCTTCGCCGAGTTCCAGGTAAGACATGTCGTAATCGTTGACGCGGAGGGTTTTCATGATGCTCGGGCCTCTCTCGTTTGGCTGGCTACATTATAGCGTTGCCGGTGTTAACCGGACGTGCCGATTGTGATTTGCTGAAGGTCTTCCCCCCACATGATCGTGCCGGGATAGACCGCCGCGATGTCCGCGATGATCCGCTCGCGAATGCCAGGCCGGTCGAGATGCGGCCCGTGATGCGAGGTGATCATGGTACCGACCCTGGCGTCCCGAGCCATCGCCGCGATCATCGTGTGAAATTCCGGCCTGCCGGAGTCTTCGCGCCTGTGCGGCACCAAGGCCTCACCGAACACATTGATGTACTGGATGAGGACATCGGCATCCTGCGCGATGTCCCGCAACCCTTTCGGGGCGCCTTTTTCCGGATCGCAGGTAATGTCGCTGGAATAGGCCAGGACCCCCCGATCGCCCTCCAACCGCATGCCGAAGCTGATGAGATAGGGCTGCGTATGCGGCACGTTGGCGAACCGCATTGTCCATCCCGTCCCGGCGATGACATCGCTCTCCCGGAGTTCGGTTGCGTCCAGTTCCGGCCAGGGCCGCGGACCGGTCCCACCGCGGGATTCGTAAATTCCGATGCTGAGCGGATGCTGGGTCCGCGCGGTCAGGTCGAGCTTCAAGGCGCCGTCCGGACCGAACAGCCGTTCGACAATCTCCGAGAGCCCCTTGGGCCCGTAGATCTTCAGCGGCGGCAGGCCCGGCGCCGCCATATCCCACCGATTGAGCACCAGCCGGATCAGATCGAGCCAATGATCGAAATGCAGGTGGGAAAGGAACACATGCGTGACGTCGGTGACCTTCCGGCCCGCCTGTACGAGCCGATAGACCGTGCCCGGCCCGACATCCATCAGGATCAATTCAGTGCCGATCTCGACCATGTAGCCGGCCGAGCATTTCTGGGCGGACGGCACCGGCGATCCGGTCCCAAGCAAGGTGAGTTTCATCGCGGCGCACAGGCGCGGATCGCGGCTTCGAACCGCGCCTTCGAGCCGGGGCCGCGCGCAAAGGGGCTGATGATCGGCAGGTCGATGCCGGACACGCGATAGGCTTCGATCTTGTCGCGGCATTCCTCCGGCGTCCCGGCGACGCCGGTGGCGTCGACCATCGCATCCGTCACCAGGCCGATCGCAGCGTCCAGACCGTCGCGGGCAACCGCCTCGGCGATGGCGGCCGCGTCGTCGACAAATCCATGCTCGGCGACCAGGCGGTTGGAGCGCGGGAAGAAGCCGCAATAGAAAGCGAGTCCCGGCCGCATGGCGTCGAACGCCTCTTCCCGCGTCTCAGCCACCGAGGTCGGCAGCAGGGAGGTGATCGCGACGTCCTTCGGGTCGCGGCCGGCTTTCTTCGCGGCCTCGGCGATGGTCGCCCTCACCGCCGCCCCGGTCTTGAGCGTGCTGCGGGTCAGGATGATGCCGTCGGCGACCTCGCCGCACAGCGCCGTCATCTTCGGGAACACGGCCGCCACATAGATCGGCATCTCGCGCCGATGCGGCGTGAACCAGAAATCGAAATTCTCGATCCGCACCGTCTCCCCGTCATACTGCACGGCGCCGTCGCGCAGCAGCGCGCGGACGATCTCCACGGTCTCGCGGGTCTTGGTCAGCGGCTTGCCGAAGGGCACGCCATGTTCGGGGACGACCTGGACCTTGTGGCTCGACCCGATGCCGAGGATGAAGCGGCCGCCCGACAAATCGTCGACCGACGCCGCCGCCATGGCGATCGTCGGGATCGAGCGCACATAGATGCTGGTGATCGCCGTGCCAAGCTGCACCCGGCTCGTCCGCACCGCACAGGCCGACAAGGTCGCGAACTGATCGCCGCCATGTCCCTCCGCAACCCAGACGGATTCGTAGCCGAGTTCCTCGGCGAGCACCGCGCAGTCGGCGATCTCCGCCGGCGACGGTCCGCCGGAAAACGCGATACCGATGGGGCCCATGCTTCCCTCCCTGTGTTAAGCTCTATCGGAGTGTAGAACCGACAAGGCGAAAGCGCGATGCCCAGACCGATCACCCTGTTCGAAAATCTGCGCGCCGTGCCCTACACGCCGTTCTACCTGGCGATCGCGCGCGGCGACTGGGCGCGCGAGGGGATCGACGTCCGGGTCGAAACCTCGCCGGCCATGAACCAGACGGCCGCCGCCCTGCTCGACGGCCGCGCCGACGTGTCCTGGGGCGGACCGATGCGGGTCATGACCTATCACGACGCCGACCCGAAAAGCCCGCTGGTCTGTTTCGGACAGGTCGTCGCCGGCGACCCATTCATCCTGGTCGGCCGGACCCGCAAGCGAAACTTCCGGTTCGCCGACCTGATCGGGCAGCGGCTCGCCGTCGCCATCGAGGCGCCGACCCCCTGGCTGACCTTCCAGGACGATGTCGGCCGCGCGGGGATCGACCCGCACAGCCTGCGCCGTCTGAAGGACCGGCCGATGGCGGAGAATGTCGCGCTGTTCCGGCGCGGGCGGCTCGACGTGGTACAGGTCTTCGAGCCCTATGCCGACGCGCTGGTGCAGTCCGGCAAGGGCCATATCTGGCACCGCTTCGCAACGCGCGGCGACATCGCCTATACTAGCTTCTACACGACGCGGAATTTCGCGCGGCGCAACCGCAAGACCTGCGAGGCGCTGGTGCGCGGCATCGCGCGGGCGCAGGCGGCACTGCATAGCGAAACGCCGGGCGACATCGCCGCCCAGATCGGCGCGTTCTTTCCGGATTTGGAGAAAGCGGCGCTGGCCCGGATGATCAAGGGCTATCGCGATTCCGGCCTGTGGGCCCGCACCCCGGCGCTGCCGGCGGAAGCCTTCACCCGGCTCAAGGCCGCGCTGATCTCGGGCGGGTTGATCGCCTCCGATCCGCCCTATGAACGGCTCGTCGACACCGGTCTGTCGAACGCCTTCGATGAGGAGACACAATCATGACCCTTCAGGTCCCCGCCATCGACATCGCCCCTTTCCTGTCCGGCGATGCGGACGGGAAGCGACAGACCGTGGAGGCGGTGCGCGCCGCCTGCCGCGATATCGGGTTTCTGGTGATCGCCGGACACGGTCTTCCGGCCGAAGATCTGAAGCGGGCTTTCGACCTGACCCGCGACTTCTTCGACCTGCCGCAGGCGGCCAAGGACCGCTGGCACCCGACCGGACCGTCGAAGCAGCGCGGCTACCACGCCTTCGAATCCCGCGGCCTCGCCAATACCCTCGACGCCAAGGTCCCGCGCGATCTGCGCGAGACGGTGTTCCTCGGCCCGGTCGACGATTTCCGGCCGCACTATACGGACCTGCCCGAAGCGGCGCTTTCCTACTGGCCGAACACGATCCCGACCGAACCGGCGGGGGTCGACGATGCCGTCATCCGGCTCTATCGCGGCTTCGAGCGGCTGTCCGCCGATCTGCTGCGCATCTTTGCCCTGGCACTCGACATGCCGGAAGATCACTTCGCCGACAAGATCGACCGGCATTTCTCGATCCTGAGCTGCCACCACTACCCGGCGCTGACCGAACCGCCCTTGCCGAACCAGCTGCGCACCGGGGCCCACACCGATTTCGGCGCCATGACCATCCTGGCCATGACCCAGGCGAAGGGCGGGCTGGAAGTGCACATGCCGGACGGCAGCTGGGCCGGTGTAATGGCCGCGCCGGACGAGCTGGTGGTCAATCTCGGCGACATGATGGCGCGCTGGACCAACGACCGCTGGGTCTCCACCCTGCATCGCGTGGTGAATCCGCCGGATCTTGCGGACGCGATGAGCCGGCGGCAGTCGATCGGCTATTTCATGCATCCCAACTACGATGCCAAAATCGAGTGTTTCCCGACCTGCCTCGGCGCGGGGGAGGCACCGCTTTACCCGACCATCACCGCCGGGGAACATATCGCGATGAAGATCGAGAAGAGCCACAATGCATGATTTCGACCAAGGATCCGAAGAACGCCAGGCCGTCGCGGCCGGGCTGAAGACGCTGTGCGACTGGGTCGTCGACGTCGGCTATGACGACGTCCCGGAAGAGGTTCTGGCAAGCGCCGCGCTGGTGCTGTTCGACGATATCGGCGCCATGGTCGCCGCGCGCGCCGAACCGGAGCTGGCGCGGCTGCAGGACCAGCTGCTTGACCGGGCGGGCACGGCGGAGGCAACGATCTTCCGGGGCGGCCGGCCGCGGCACGATCGCCTCACAGTGGCGACGGCGAACGGCGCCGCGAGCGACTGGTGCGAACTCGACGAAGGCTATCGCGTCACCAGCTGCCATGCAGGCATCTACGTCCTGCCGGCGCTGCTGGCCGAGGCCGAGGCGACATCGATGCCGACCCGCGGGGTGCTGCGCGTGCTGGTCACCGCGTACGAGACCGTGACCCGGTTCGCCCGCACCTTCCCGACGATCACGCAGACCTTCCACCCGCACGCCGCCTATTCGGCGGTTGGCGCGGCGGCGGCGATCGGGCTGGCGCGGGGTCTCGACGCGGAGACGTTCCGCGCGGCGCTCTGCAATGCCGCGACCATGGTGGCGCCGGGCCCGTCCGGCCACACCGGCGCGGGCGCGCTGGTGCGCAATGTTTGGCCGGCGGCAGGGGCGACGAACGGCATGCGCGCCGTCGATTGGGCGGTCTGCGGCATCGCCGGGCTGGCCGGGTCCGCGCATGACGTTTACGCAACAGGGATGAAGGCGGATTGCCGGCCGGCGGAGATGTCGGCCGATCTCGGCGGCGTCTGGGCGATCACACAGAACTTCCAGAAGCTGCACGCCTGCTGCCAGTTTCTGCACAGCACCGTCGAGGCGATGCTCGACCTGCAGGAACAGTGCGGCGGTTCCTTGCCGGCCGAGCGGATCGAGTCCATTGCCATCGCCACCCATCCGCGCGGCGAGCGGCTGACCGGCACGCGCCCGCCGACCACTTTGGGCGCGAAATTCTCGCTGCCGCACGCCGCAGCCGCCGTCGCCGTGCTGGGCCATGCGGGCGCGCCCGCCTTCGCCGCGGAGAGCCTGGACGACCCACGCATCGACGCGCTGCGCCACAAGGTCGACATCGCCGCCTATCCCGACATCCCCGACTGGCCGAACGACCGGCCGTCGCGGGTCACGCTGTCGCTGGTCGGCGGCGAAACTATGGAAACCGAAGTGCTGAGCGCACGCGGCGGCCCCGACCGCCCGTTCACGCGTGAGGAGATCCTGGCCAAGATCGACGGCATCTGCGACCCGGTCTACCCGAAACTGGGTGCGGTCGCGCGGCAGGCCGTGGCACTTGACGACGCGTTGCTCGAACAGGGCTGGGACCAGGTTGTCGCGGGATTCACGGCGACTTAGGCAGCGAATCTCGCGTCAGCGCCCAATTTATACGCAAATTTAGGAACCACCGTGTCGTCCCGGCCAAGACGCTTTGCGTTGCAGAGCCGGGACCCAGGGATACGGCGCGCTTGGCCCAGGGGCTGGACCCCGGATCAAAGTCCGGAGCGGCACGGCAGCAACAAATCTACGCCGCCGTCGGCCCCTTCTGCTGGCCGCGGATGACGCCGCCCGGCAGGGCGCCGCTGTGCTCGCCATGCTCGAAGGTCACCGCACCCGTCTGCACCGTGGCGATGTAGCCCTGCGCTTCCTGGATCAGGCGGCGGCCGCCGGCCGGCAGGTCGCGCACGATGTGCGGCGGGCGCAGCTGCAGCCCGTCGAAATCGATCACATTGACATCCGCCTTCATGCCCGGCGCCAGCGCGCCTCGGTCGTTCAGGTCGAAGAATTTGGCGTTCGCCTGGGTCTGGCGGTGGACGATCCATTCCAGCGGCAGACGGTCGCCGCGCGCGCGGTCGCGCACCCAGTGGGTCAGCAGGTAGGTCGGGATGCTGGCGTCGCAGATCAAGCCGCAATGCGCCCCGCCGTCGCCGAGCCCGAACAGGGCCTGATCGTCGGTCATCATCTCGCGGATCGTGTCGTGATTGCGCGAGGTGTAGTTGGTGAAGGGCAGGAAGATGAGCTCCTTGCCGTCGCGCTCCAGCAGAATGTCGTAAGCGACCTCGGCCGGCGGCCGCCCCTCGCGCGCAGCCATGGCGGCGATGCTCTGATCCTCCGACGGTTCGTAGTTCGGCGGATCGCCGAGCCGGAACATCTTGTCGAAGGCGCCGGTGACCTCCTGCATGATGTGCGATTTGTGCTGGCGCTGTTCCGAGATGACCCGCTGCTTGAAGTCGGGATCGCGCATCCGCGCCACCCGGTCGGCGAGCGACAGATCGCGGATTTCCTTGTAGGCCGCTTTGCTCATGAAGGGATGCAACGAGCATTCCAGGCCGAGGAAGAAGCCGACCGGTCGCGGGCAGACCTGCGGGCGGATCTGCGCGCCGTCGCCATTCGGCCGCGACAGCTCCAGCAGGCGCCGCCACTTGTCCGGCTTGTCGTCGAACTGGACCAGCAGATAGTAGAGCGGCCGTCCCGACTCGGCGGAGAGCTGGCGCAGCCCGGCCATGTCCTCTTCCGGCGCGTCGAAATCGCTCAGCACACCGATCAGCCCCTCGCCGCGCTTCTTCATCGCCCCGACAATGGTCTGCAGCTCGCGCAGATCGGCGGTGTAGCTGGGCACATGCTCGTTCTTCGAGGTGCGGTGGAACTTCGTCTTGGAGGTGGTGAATCCGAGCGCGCCGGAGGCCAGCCCTTCCTCGACCAGAGTGGCCATCTGCGCCATCTCGTCCTCGGTCGCGGGCCGCTCGCCCGACGCCGCAGCGCCCATCACATAGGCGCGCAGCGGGCTGTGCGGCACCTGCACGCCGATATCGATGGCGTGGTTCATCGCGCCCAGCGCGTCCATGAATTCCGGAAAGCTTTCCCAGCGCCAGTCGACGCCTTCATGCAGCGCCGCGCCGGGGATGTCCTCGACCCCCTCCATCAGTTCGATCAGATCGGTGTGCATGTCCGGCCGCACCGGCGCGAAACCGACGCCGCAATTGCCCATGACGATGGTCGTCACCCCATGCCAGCAGGACGGCCCGATCAGCGGATCCCACGTCACCTGACCGTCGTAATGGGTGTGCACATCGACCCAGCCCGGCTGCACCAAGGCACCCGCAGCATCGATCTCGCGCTTGCCCGGCCCGACCTTGCCGCCGACCGCGGCGATGGTGCCACCGTCGATCGCCAGATCCCCGGCATAGGCATCCGCCCCCGTGCCATCGACAATCGTCCCGCCGCGAATGACCAGATCATGCATCGTGCAATCCTCCTGAAAACCGCCGCGAGTGTACCGCAAGAGCCGGAACAGCGCCAAACAGAGCGAATTATATAGCCATCTTCCCATCACTCAGCCCTCTCCTTGGGAGGCTTCTGCAACAGAGTCAGCGGTTGTCGCCGTCCACCCCCTCCTCGTTCCTCCCCCCTCGAGGGGGAGGAAGAAAATATTACAGATCAGCGTGTTATCCCTTCCCCCTTGAGGGGCTGAAATGTCCATCACAGGCATTTCAGGGATAGGATGGGGGTGGACGGCGTCCCAGTTCGAAATTTTGCAGAAGTCTCCTCGGGGTGAGAGAAGGATCGCTAATCCACAACCAACACGGATTATGAAATTCCGGCCCGTCCGGTTACCATTTGTCCGGACCAGAGATTGAGGGTGCGGGTTCTATGCGGACGGTTTCGCTCGACGATAAATACCAATTGATGGACGGGCAGGTGTACATCACCGGCACGCAGGCGCTGGTGCGTGCAGCGGTGGAGCAGCATCTGCGCGATGAGGCAGCGGGGCTGAAAACCGCCTGCTTCATCTCCGGCTATCGCGGCTCGCCGATGCACAATCTGGACAAGGAGCTGTGGGCCGCCGAGCGGTTCCTGCCAAGCGCCGATATCCGCTTCCTGCCCGCCGTGAACGAAGATTTGGCAGCGACGGCGATCTGGGGCACCCAGCAGGTCGGTATCTTCGGCGATGCGAAATATGACGGCGTCTATTCGATGTGGTACGGCAAAGGCCCCGGCATCGACCGCAGCATCGACGCGATCCGCCACGCCCATGGCGCCGGCGCGGCGCAGCATGGCGGCGTGCTCTGCGTCGTCGGCGATGATCATCCGCTTTCCTCGACCGACTCGCCCGCGGCGCACGAGACCCTGTTCGCCGACATGCGGATGCCCGTGCTCTATCCCGCCAACGTGCAGGAGGTCGTCGACTACGCGCTCTATGGCTGGGCGATGTCGCGCTTCACCGGAAGCTGGGTCGGCTACAAGCTGATCCCCGACACGGTCGACACGACAGCGTCGATCCTGGGCGATCCGCAGCGCCTGTCGATCGTCACGCCGAACGATGTGGATATCCCCGCGGGCGGGCTGGGGCTGCGATTCCCGGATTCCTGGAAGGAATACGAGGAACGGATCGAACGCTACAAGATCCCCGCCGCGATCGGCTTCGGCCGCGCCAACGAGATCAACCGGGTGACCCATCGCAGCGACACGCCACGCTACGGGATCGTCGCCACCGGCAAGGCCTGGACCGATGTCAGCCAGGCGCTGCGCGAGCTCGGCATCGACCGGGCAAAGGCAGCGGACTTGGGAATCACGGTGCTCAAGATCGGCATGCCCTACCCCGCTGACGAGGAGCTGTTCCGCAGCTTCGCCGACGGGCTGGAGGAGGTGCTGGTCGTCGAGGAAAAACACCAGCTTGCCGAAGGCCAGTTGAAGAGCGCGCTGTACGGGTTGCCGGACGGGCGGCGGCCCAAGATCATCGGCCGCAACGACGAGAGCGGCCAACCCATCCTGCCGGTCTTTCCGGAATACTCGCCGGACGACGTGACCGGCGCGCTGGCCAAGCGCATCGCGCATTTCCACAGCAGCGACCAGGCCACGGCGCGGGTCGAATTCCTCGAAGCGCGCGCCAAGGCGAACGACGCGCGCAAGCCGCTCAGCGTCAACCGCCTGCCCTATTTCTGCTCCGGCTGCCCGCACAACACCTCGACCCGGGTGCCGGAGGGCAGCCGCGCCATGGGCGGCGTCGGCTGCCACTACATGGCGACCTATATGGACCGCAACAACATGACCCACTGCCATATGGGCGGCGAGGGCCTGAACTGGGTCGGCCAGGAACCCTTCGTCGAGACCGACCATATCTTCCAGAATATGGGCGACGGCACCTATTACCATTCCGGCCTGCTGGCGATCCGCGCCTGCGTCGCGGCGAAGAGCAACATCACCTTCAAAATTCTGTTCAACGACGCGGTCGCCATGACCGGCGGCCAGCCGCTGGACGGCCCGCTGACGCCGCAGGCGATCGCCCTGCAAGTGCATGCGGAAGGCGTGAAGAAAGTCGTCGTCGTGAGCGACGAGCCGGAGAAGTATTCACCGCATCGCGGCCTGCCGCCGGGCACGCAGATCGAGCACCGGCAAGCGCTGGACCGGGTGCAGCAGGAACTGCGCGCGATCCGCGGCGTGACCGTCATGATCTACGACCAGACCTGCGCGGCCGAGAAACGCCGGCGGCGCAAGCGCGGCAAGATGATCGACCCGCCGCGCCGGGTGCTGATCAACGATCTGGTCTGCGAGGGCTGCGGCGACTGCAACGCCAAATCCAACTGCCTGTCGGTGACGCCGCTGGATACGACCTTCGGGCGCAAGCGGCAGATCGACCAATCGGCCTGCAATAAGGACTATTCCTGCGTCGAGGGATTCTGCCCCAGCTTCGTCAGCGTCGTGGGCGGGCAGCCGAAGCGGCTGGAAGCCGCGCCGCGCGAGCTGCTGGCGGCGATCCCGGAACCGGACCGGCCGACTCTCAAGCCGGGCGAGCCCTATAGCGTGCTGATCGCCGGCGTCGGCGGTACCGGCGTCGTGACCATCGGCGCCATGCTGACCATGGGCGCGCATATCGAAGGCAACCATTTCTCCTCGATCGATCAGTTTGGCATGGCGCAGAAGGGCGGCGCGGTGACCAGCCATCTGCGCCTCGCGACGTCCGCCGAGGATATCGGTGCGGTGAAGCTGAACGCCGGCGGCGCCGATCTGGTGCTGGGCTGCGACAGTCTGGTGACCGGCGACGATCTGGCGCTATCGGTCATGGCCGACGGCAAAACCGACGTCATCGTCAACACGCATGAGCAGATCACCGGCCACTTCACCCGCGACCCGGACCTGAAATTCCCGGGCGACCAGCTGGCCGACCGGCTGGTGAACGCGGCGGGCCAGTCCAAGGTCCGGTTCGTCGACGCGACCCGGCTGGCGACGCGGCTGCTCGGCGATTCGATCGCCTCCAACCTGTTCATGCTGGGTTATGCCTATCAGCTTGGGCTGGTTCCGGTCGGGTCCGCCGCGATCGAGCAGGCGATCGAGATGAACGGCGTCGCGATCCCGCTGAACAAGGACGCCTTCGCCTGGGGCCGCCAGGCCGCGGTCAACATGGAGGCCGTCAACGAGGTCGCGGAACGCGCCGTGGTCGCGCGGGAGATTCCGCAGAGCGTCGACGAGATTGTCGCGCACCGGGTCCGGGAACTGACCGCCTATCAGGACGCGGCCTACGCGGCCCGCTACCAAGGCCTGATCGACAAGGTGAAGCAGGCCGAGGCCTCGAATGCGCCGGGGTTGGAAGGGCTGACCGAGGCGGTGGCGCGCTACGCCTACAAACTGATGGCCTACAAGGACGAATATGAGGTGGCCCGGCTCTACACCGACGGCCGGTTCCGCGACCAACTGGCCGCCGCCTTCGAGGGCGATTTCGAACTGCAGTTCCATCTGGCGCCGCCGCTGTTCACGAAGATCAACCCGGAGACCGGGTTGCGCGACAAGACGACCTATGGCGCCTGGATGCTGCCGGCAATGAAGATGCTGGCCCGGATGAAGGGGCTGCGCGGCACCGCCTTCGACCTGTTCGGCTATTCCGAGGAACGCAAGACCGAACGCCGGATGATCGGCGACTACGAGGCGATGATCGAGGAGATCCTCGGCGGCCTGAGCCATGACAATCACGCGCTGGCGGTCGAGATCGCCTCGCTGCCGGAAGGGCTGCGCGGCTATGGGCATGTCAAAGAACGGCACATGACCGAGGTTGCCGCCGAGACGGACCATCTGATGGGCTTGTGGCGCAACCCGCAACGGGTCGCGCCAGCCGCGGAGTAACGCCATCGCTTCCGATCCGACATCGGCCCCGCATTGCATCGACGGCACCCTGGTCGTCGAGCTGGCGGACGGCTGGTGCGCGGCCGCCGTCGCGGGTCGGTTGCTGTCGGAGCTGGGCGCGCGGGTGCTCAAGGTCGAGCCGCCGGAGGGCGACCGTCTGCGCCGGCAGCCGCCGAACGCCGGCGACGGCACCAGCCCAAGCTTTCAAACGCTGAACGCGAACAAGGAAAGCGTCGCCATCGCCGCGGACAGCCCCGTGCTGCAGGCGCTGATCGGCGAGGCGGATATCCTGCTGACCGACCAGACGACCCTGGTGGATCATGGCATCGACCTGCCCGACGACACGGTCGCGGCGCGCTGGCCGGATCTCATCGCCTGCCATTTCTCGCCCTTCGGCCGCAGCGGCGCGCTGGCGGGTCGGCCGGGCGGCGAGCTGATCGCGCAGGCCATGGGCGGCATCGTCGCCACGACCGGCCATCCGGGCGAGACGCCGCACCGGGCCGGACCGCCGCTTGCCTCGCACAACGCCGCGCTGCTCGGCGGGGCGGCGATCCTGGCGGCGCTGCATGACCGGGCGGCGAGCGGCATGGGCGCGATCATCGACCAGTCGCTCTACGATTCTTCGGTCTCGCTGCTCTACACCTTCCTGCCCGCCTATTTCCTGACCGGCGAGACGCCGGGGCCGATGGGCAATCAGCATATGATGGTCGCCCCCTGGGACAATTATCCGACCAAGGACGGGTGGATGATCATCTGCGTCGCCAATGACCGGCAATGTCACGATTTCCTCCGCCTGATGGGACATGAGGGGCTGGTCGAGGCCCCCCTATGTGCCCTCAATGACGCCCGCGTGACCCCCGAAGGGCGGGCCTTTCTGAACGAAATCATCACCGCCTTCCTGGCCGACAAGACCACCGACGAGGCCATCGCGCTGCTGCGCGAGCACAATGTCCCGGCCGGCCCGATCTACGACCTCCCGGCCCTGATGGAGAACGCCCAGTTCCAAGCGCTCGACATTATTCAGACCTTCGTCGGCTCCCGAACGCCCGTCTCCATCTTCAAAATGAGCGAAACGCCGGGCCGCATTAATTTCCCAGCACCCCGCCTTAACCAACACGACAATTGGGAGCCCGCCCCGTGAGCGCGCCGCTGAAAGGGGTCCGTGTCGTGGAGCTCGGCGCCTATACCACCGGGCCGCTTTGCGCGCGCTACCTGTCCAATCTCGGCGCGGAGATCATCAAGGTCGAGCCGCTCAAAGGGGAATCGATGCGGACCTTCGCCTACAAGATCGGCGACGTCAGCTACATCTTCCATGTCCACAATGTGAACAAGCGCTCGGTCCCGATCGACACGAACAAAGAGGACGGCAAGGCGGTCCTGTTCGAACTGCTGAAGACCGCGGACGTGATGATCGAGAATTTTGCCTACAGCTCGATGCAGAAATGGGGCCTCGACTACGAGACGGTCCGGGGCGTCAATCCGGGCCTGATCTACTGCTCGCTCTCCGGGTTCGGCCACACCGGCCCGGACCGCCATCTGCGCGCCTTCGACACGGTGATCCAGGGCATGGCAGGCGTCATGGCGATGACCGGCACGGCGGACGGTCCGCCGACAAAAATCGGTATTTCGGCCGCGGACAATATGGGTTCCGCGGCGGGCGCCATGGCGATCACCGCGGCCCTGCACCACAAACGCCGCACCGGGCGCGGCCAGCACATCAACATATCGATGCACGACATCATGGGCTGGCTGTCCTCGGAAAGCTGGGCGCTCTTGGATACCGAGGCCGGGCCGCAACGTACCGGTAACCGGCACGCAGCCATCGCACCGCAGAATATCTTCCAATCGAAAGACGGGCTCGTTGCCATCGCAGTCGAAACGCAGAAACAGCTCGACGCGCTATGCACCCTACTCGGTCACGACCCTGTCGATCTAACGGAGAGCAAGGCACATGAGGCGGCGCTGGAGGCGCGGCTCGGAGTGTGGGTCAGCAGCCGAACGACGGACGAAACGATCGCTGTCCTACTGGCGCACGGCGTGCCGGCGGGACAGGTCCAAGGGATCTATGATGTGGCGGAAAACCCCTTCACCTGGGAGCGGGACATCCTGGTCACCCTGCAGCACCCGGAAAGCGGACCGGTGAAATTACTCGGCTCACCCTTCAAGTCGAGCCGCTCACCAGGTGTCGTCGATACGCCGGCACCGACGGTGGGGCAGCACACGAAGCAGGTCTTGAGCGAGATTCTGGGCTACTCCGACGCGCGGATTGACGAATTGACGGAGAAACAGGTGATCGCTGTCTCACCCTCGTAGGGCATCGCCCAATTCGCGGACATCCGCGAGCGTCTCCAAAGATCGAACCGCCGCGATCAGAATATCGAACTTCGCTTCCGTCATGGACATGCTGGCAACGGCGCGTGCCTTGGTTTCGAGTTCCGCGGCGCTCATCGGATTGCCCGGCGTGCCACGGCAGTCTTCAACCAGCTCCTCTTCAACGCCGCCATCCGCGAATTCGATGCGAACCCGGCCGCCGATCTTTTCCGGGAACCAGCTATCGACCTCTTCGTCGGTCTCGGCGAATATCCGCTCCGCCAGGGCGGCGATCTCCGGATCATCGAGGTTTTCTTCCGTATAGGCGTCAAAATTGTTGCCGCGCTTAACGATCTGAAGCGCCAGCGCATAGTTCATGCTGAACTGGAAACCGAAGATATCCTGCGGCTTCCGGATCGAGCCGACCTCATTGATCGCATGCTGGTTCGAGCCCACCGTAATGCGGGCGACATCGTCAGCTTCGAAGGGCCGCCGCGCGCGGATGATATCGACCGCGTCGGCCGGCGCGTGAATCATGCCATTGGCCGCGTATTTTTTGGTCCAGATATCGGCAACCACGAAACGTTCGCCAAGCCCGTCGGTGATGACGTCCGGCGTGAATGTGTCGCTCATGGCCCGGATCCCGAGGGGACCTTCCAGGATCGTCGCCGGCCCCGTCAGACCAAGCTGTGCCAATGCCGCGGCGCGGATACCGCCGGCCGCCGCGATCCCGCCATGATAGCGCTTCACCTCGCCGCCGGATTTGTAGCATTCGGTGACGCCGGAGCAGAAACTCCCGCTGATCGCCAGCGCGTGCACGAGAGTATCCGCATCAAGTCCTGTCAGCTTGCCGACCGCGGCCACGGCACCGAGCGGCCCTGCCGCTGAAGTGGGGTGGAAGCCTCGATAGAGTTGCGAGGGCGACAGCGCATAGCCGCAGCGCCCCATCACCTCGTATCCGGCCACAACGGCTTCGATCAGCGCCTTGCCGGAACATCGATCGCGCTCCGCCACCGCGATAGCGGCCGACACGACGACAGGCCCCGGATGCGCCAGCGCGGGCGAATAGACGTCATCCATTTCGAACCCGTGGCCGAAGGCACCGTTGGCGAAGGCGGCGTTCTCCGCGGACACTTTCTCCGGCGTGCCGGCAATACTGGCTTCCGGATGATTCGCCTGACCTTTCACATAATCGACAGCCAGCTTCAGCCACGGTTTGGTCGACACGCCGACCTGAATGCCAAGCTGATCGAGGATGTGATCCTTCGTGCGCTGAACCAAATGCGGCGGGAGATCGTCGTAACGCAGCCCCGCCACGAAATCGGCGACGACTCGGGTCGCGCTCAAGGGTTCAGCGCCCGCGCCAACCGTTCATGGCGCTTTTCGATCAGCGTCCGCGCTTCGTCCATATGACTGAAGATATAGAGTTCACCTGCTTCCACCGCGGCGATGACCTTGGCCGCGACATCGTCGGGCGTCTGCGCATTGTCGGCGACCCGCCGTTCGACGGGCACGTCATCGCCCGGCCGCTTGTAGGACGCCGGCCTATTGGTGTTGGTGAAAATGCCGGTATCGACCTGACCCGGGCATAGCATCGAGACACCGATTTTGGTGTTTCGCAGTTCCCGCGCCAGGCTTTCCGTCAGCCCGACCACAGCGAATTTCGAGGTGTTGTAGACGCCGTACAGATCGCCCGCGAAATGACCCGCTTCCGACGCCGTATTGACGATATGCCCTTCGTCGCCGGCTTCCAGCATCCGCGGCACGAAGGCGTGGACACCATGAATAACACCCCAAAGATTGACCGCCAGAATCCACTCCCAATCCTTATCGTCGGCATCGAGCATTGGCGCGCGGATCAGGACACCCGCATTGTTGTGCACGAGATGAACGGCACCGAAACGGTCCCAGGCCGCATCAGCGAGCGCTTCCACCGAAGTCTTCTCGGTAACATCCGTAACGACACCGATCGCTTCGGCGCCGCGCGCCTCGACCTCTGCGCGCGCCGTTTCCAGCGTGTCCACCGCGACGTCGGCAAGAACCAGCTTGGCGCCGCGATCCGCAAGCGCCAACGACACGGCGCGACCGATTCCGCTCGCCGCCCCCGTAACGACGGCGGTCTTTCCCTTGAAATCTTTCAGTAATGCTACCCGAGTACGGGCGGCCAGCGGCCTTCAACGTCTCGATATCGCCTTCGACGCGGGTTCCCTTGAAGAAGTCTGGGTTCATGCCGGCATGCAGACGCGCCGGATTGACGAACATGAAATCCTCGAAATCCTCGTCGGTCATGTGACCGCCTTCGACCAGTTCATGGGCCTCCGAAACACATTCGCGGATATCCGGAACATCCCAGTGCGAGATGTCTGAACTGAACATGGCGTTCAGGTGCCGTTCCTTCGGACCCTGGAAGGCATAGGAATTGATCTTGTCGTCTGCCTCGCAGCCGAAGAAGAAGTTTCCGAATTGCGCACGGATATCGTCTTTGGTTTCGCAGCCGCAGGCCTCGAACTCGTCGATCTCGTCGGCGTTCTCGAAATCGACTTTCAACCCCTCGAGATATTCGACGAAGCTGTCCTCGCGACCTTCAATCGCTTTGCCGCCATATTGCTGGAAATATTCGGTCAGCTTTTCGACATCGAGCGCTTTCGGGTCGTAGTTGCCGATGGCGTTTTTGTTGCGCTTTTCCCAATGCTCGATCGTGTCCGACAGCAGGCTGAGAGCCCAGCCGACGCCCCCTTCCAGGAACCCGAATTTGAGATCCGGGAACCGCTTGGCCACGCCGCCGAGGAACACCGCCTTGCAGAAGGCGTGGTTCGCCTCGGCAAAGCTGCCGATATGGTTGTAGACGTAGCTGGAGATGGATTTGTTGCTGCCGATCCCCTGATGGCCGGCATGAGACGTCGGTGCGACCTTGTGCTCGACGCATTTCGCCCAGAACGGATCGTAGTCGTACTTGCTGTCCATCGCCATGTGGTCGTACCACAGCGCGTGGCGCTTCCATTCCGGCGCCTCTTCTTCGACATGGGGCACGTAGCGGTGCACGTTGCCGGAGATCATGATCGCCTTCAGGCCGAGTTCGCCGATCGCGTAGTCGAGTTCGGCGATGCCTTCCTCCGGCGTCGTCGTCGGGATTGCGGCGACGGGGGTCATGCGGTCGGAGAACTCTTTCCAGACTTCGGCATTCATCAGGTTGAGCGCACGGCAGGCGGCCTGACGGATCTCGTCATCCTTGATGAACATCATGACCAGTCCGAGGGTCGGATAGAGCACACTGAAATCGACGCCGATCTCATC